>JAMOPX010000213.1 GCA_027064285.1 Desulfobacterales bacterium
AAGTTTGTATTTTCAGATAACTTCGCCTTAACCCTTGATCTGCAATATGTGGAAAATCCACTTGGAAACAATGATAACAATGACATCTGGGCAGGTATGGTAAGAGGTGAGTTTAGTTTTTAAAAAATTGTTAGGAGGAATTAGCTATGTTAAAAAAGATATTTCATTTAGTTCTGGCAATTGTTCTTTGTGCTATTATCTCTACAAAGATAGGGTATGCTATGAAGCATAATGATGATTCAAAAAAGGCTATAGTTATAGCATGCTTTGGCACCACATATCCTCAAACCCTGATAGACATACTGGATATAAAAAACAATATCCAGAAGGCATTTCCAAATGTAAAGGTAAGGCTTGCATTTACATCGAATATAATAAGAAGGATATGGCAAAAAAGAAGGCATGATCCAAGGTATAAAAATGTTCCTAAGGAGATCCGCTATGTAAAAAGTCCTCTTGCCACGATAGCAGATCTTCAAGATGAGGGATACAAGACCATAATTGTTCAGCCAACTCATCTGTATGCAGGAGAGGAATTTGCAGATCTTACCTCCTACATAAGAGCGCTAAATCAGATAAAGACTATAAAGCCAAAGTATATGCCATTTCATAAGCTTGTTCTTGGAAGGCCAATACTTGGCATGCCAGGGCCAAAGCATGATTATCACATAGATCTTGAGATTGCTGCAAAGGCACTCAGAGATGATGTGAAGTTTGCAAAGAAAAAGCATGCAGCTCTTGTTTATATGGGACATGGAAATGAGTTTTATTCCACAGGTGCATACATAGAACTGCAAGAGACCATGAGAAAGATGTATCCTGATGTAAAGATCTTTATTGGAACAGTAGAAGGATTTCCTACACTTGAAGATGTAATAAAAGGTTTGGTGCACACAAGGGTAAAAAGGGTAGTGCTAAAGCCACTTATGATTGTTGCAGGAGATCATGCAAGAAATGATATGGCAGGAGCTGACAAAGACTCATGGAAAAACAGGATAAGAGCAAAAGGGATAGAGGTAATTCCTGTGATAAAAGGGCTTGGAGAAAAGAAGAGCATAAGGCAGATCCTGATCCAGCACATAAGAGATGCAGCAAAGGATAATGGCATTAAGATATAGATATAGGACGAATATCCTTTTGCTCTCTTTGGGGCTTGTTGTGTGTGCTCTTGTGTCCAGTGGAATGGGATATATAAAGATCCCGGTTCCTGATGTGGTAAGGGTATTTGCCTATGAGATCACAGGGGATAAGAGCTTTATATCCCATATGAACAGCGTATATCCGTATGTGATATGGGATGTCAGGCTTCCAAGGATTCTGACATCCATGATTGTAGGAGCAGGGCTTTCAATATGCGGGGTTGTATTTCAGGCAATCCTGCTGAATCCACTTGCAGACCCATATACACTTGGGATCTCCGCTGGTGCTGCATTTGGTGGATCAATCGCCCTGCTCTTCAACATAAATTGGTTTGGGATATATTCTGTTTCAATATTTGCATTCGTAGGAGCAGTAGGAACTTTGATTGCAGTTCTTGGAATCTCTAAGTCTTCAGGCCCTCTTTCTTCTCATACACTTATTCTTTCTGGTATCATTGTTTCTGCAATTCTTTCTGCCCTGATAAGCTTTATAAAATATATAGCAGATGAACAAGTAGCTATCCTGATATTCTGGCTTATGGGAAGTTTTGTATCCAAGAGCTGGACAGATGTAATAACCACCTTTAGCTTTGTGCTGCTTGGCTTTTTTATCTTTCTTTTTTTTGCAAGAGACCTTGACATAATCAGTCTTGGAGACAGAACCGCTTCATCTCTTGGCATAGATCCAGAAAAGATTAGACTGATCCTTCTTATCACTGCCTCTTTTGTTACTGCTGTGTGTGTTTCTGTTTCTGGAATAATAGGATTTGTTGGGCTCATTATTCCACATCTTATGAGGTTTTTTGTTGGCTCAAAAGCAGAAAGGCTTATTCCTGCATCTGCTCTATCTGGCGCACTTCTTCTTATGGGAGCTGACACCATCACAAGAGCAGTTCTTCCAAGGGAGGTGCCAATTGGGGTACTTACTGCACTCATAGGAGGGCCATTTTTCTGCTATATATTCGTAAAAAGAAGCTCCAAAAGTGTATATTAAAAAGGAAAATATCTTGTTTAAATTGGATAAAGTAAGCTTTGTTTATAAAAAATCCAGCAAAAAAGCTATTGATGATCTTTCAATAGCCATAGAAAGAGGTCATTTGTGGGGGATCATAGGTCCTAATGGCTCTGGAAAGACAACACTTCTTGATCTATTAGCAGGGGTTAAAAAGGCATCTTCAGGAAGGATCTTCTTTAATGGAAAAGATATATCAGAATATACCAAAAAGGAGCTTGCAAAAGCTATCTCCTTTGTTCCTCAGCAATTTTATATAGGTATCCCTTTTCAGGTAAAAGATATCCTGCTTATGGGAAGGCATCCATTTATAGGAAGATTTTCAAATCCATCAACCCATGATCTTTATTTAGTCAAAATGGTAACAGAGATTCTCAGGCTTTCTGATCTAAGTGACCGCTATATAACAGAGCTTAGCGGAGGTGAAACACAAAGGGTTATACTTGCTCGCGCCTTTGTTCAAGACACTCCTGTGATACTCTTAGATGAGCCAACATCAAATATGGACATAAGCCATTCCATTGAGATCCTTGATATAATCCAGGATCAGGTAAAGAAAAAAGCAAAAACAGCTATTATGGCGATACATGACATAAATCTTGCAGGGATGTATTGTAATAAGCTGATCATAATAAAAGATGGAAGGCTTATCTGTTATGGAGATACATCTGAGATATTGGATGAAAAGATAATAAAAGATGTGTTTGATGTGGAATGTAAGATACTTGAAGAAAAATGCACAGGAGGAAGATATGTCCTTTTTAAGAAAAAGCCTGTTTCTACTGTCTCTTATCCTTATTAATACACTTCTTGTCTCCCATGCATGCATTGGCAAGACACCAAAAAGGATTATATCCCTTTATCCTGCACACACAGAAAATCTCTTCTCTCTTGGCTTAGATAAAGAAATCATAGGCGTTTCAAGAAGTGAAACATATCCACCAGAAGCGTTAAGAAAGCCAGTATTTAGTCCTTTTGATGGTGTTGAAAGATTTATCTCTGCAAAGCCTGATCTCATCCTGATAAGACCAATGCTTGAAAGGGCACATTTTCAGCTCTTTTCCAAGCTTCGCTCCATTGGAATAAAAGTAGTATCCCTTCAGCCAAAAACTGTATCTGAGATGTATGAATACTGGCTTGAACTTGGAAGGCTTACAGGAAGATGGGAAGAGTCACAGGATATGATAAAAAGATTTAAGAAAGAGTTAGAAAAAATAAGAAAAATTGTATCCTGCATTCCAGAGTCAGAAAGAAAAAGGGTATTTTTTGAATCAATCCACAGAAAATTTAAAACATTTTCTTCAAACTCTATTGCAATATTTGTTCTGAAAAGCGCAGGTGGAATAAACATTGCAGAAGATGCCATACCTGTAAGAAACACAAATATTGCAGCTTATGGAAAGGAGAGAATCTTATCCCATGCAGATGAGATAGATGTGTATATTTCCCAGAGAGGCCCTATGAACCATGTTACAAAAGAGGAGATTATAAATGAGCCTGGCTTTCAGGCAATAAAAGCAATAAGGGAAGGGCAGGTCTATATAGTTCCTGAAGAGCTTGTTTCACGCCCAACCTTTAGACTCATAAAAGGCATATACTTAATTGGACATATTCTTTATCCAAAATATTTTCCAGAGGAGCCAAGATAAAAGATGAAGAAAGGCACACTTTATGGAATAGGTGTAGGCCCTGGAGATCCAGAACTTGTTACTATAAAGGCAGCGTATCTTTTGCAAAACATCAAGATAATATTTGCCCCTTTTTCTTCTAAGAACACCTATTCATTGGCATTTGATATAATCTCACCTTATATAAAAAGAGATGCGCAAGTGATAAAGCTTTCCTTTCCTATGACAAAGGATAAGAAAGTGCTTGAAGATGCATGGAATGAGAATGCAGAGATAATTGTCTCTTATCTTAACAGAGGAGAAGATTCTGCATTTGTTACTCTTGGTGATCCTATGACCTATAGCACATTTGGTTATATAAAAAAGGTCATAGAAGAGGAGTATCCAGATATTGTTATAAAGGTTATTCCTGGAATCACCTCATATCATGCTGCAGCAGCAAGGGCTGGAAAGATACTTGCAGAATCAGAAGAATCCTTTGTGGTTATTTCAGGTGCAATGGGAGCAGAAAAGCTGAGAAAAGCTATTCATTGTGCTGATCACATAGTTGTGCTAAAGGTCTATAAGAATTTTTCAGAAATAAAAGATGCTTTAAAAGAGATGAACCTTATAGACAAAGCTGTTCTTGTTTCAAGATGTGGACTTGAAGGTGAAGAGGTAGTAAAAGATATAAGGAGCAAAGACATCACCCCTTCTTATCTTTCACTTCTCATTATTGACAACAAAGGCGGATTAAAAGATGAATAGCCCTGATGAAATACAGAGAAGATCATTTGAGATAATAGATGCTGAAGTGTCTGAGCCAAGACCATTTTCTGGTCGTAAGTGGCAGATTGTAAGAAGAATGATCCATACAAGTGCAGATTTTGATCTGCTGTCAAAGGTGCGATTTCATGAAAAGGCAATAGATGCTGGAATAGAGGCAATAAAGAGAGGAAGCTCTGTGATTACAGATACAAAGATGCTTCTTTCAGGGATAAATAAGCAGAGATTAAAGAAATACGGATGCAAGATAAGGTGTTTTATAAGCAAAAAGCAGGTAAAAGAGCTTGCTAAAAGAAAAGGCATAACAAGGGCATGGGCAAGTGTTGATTTTGCTTTGCCTTATATAAATGGTTCTATATATGCCATTGGAAATTCTCCTACAGCCCTTATAAGGCTTATGGATCTGATAGAAAAAGATATATGCCAGCCTGCGCTTATAATAGGTATGCCTGTTGGTTTTGTAAATGTGGAAGAGGCAAAACAAAGGCTTATAAGCCAGAAAAAAGTGCCTTACATTGCTGTTGTTGGAAGAAAAGGAGGTTCTGCCCTTGCAGCAGCAGTTATTAACCAGCTTCTGGAATTTTTAGAATCAGAATAGCTATATAACTATGAGGATAGGTTTTACCACAGGTTCTGCTGTAAGTGCAGCTGTTAAAGCAGCAATTTTCACAATTGCAGGGCATAATTACATCACAGAAGTAGAGATTCCCCTTCCAAATGGTTCAAGAATGAAGATTCCTGTTTCAAAAACAGAGCTTCTCAAGGAAAACTGCAAAGCAGTGACAGAGGTCATAAAAGATGCAGGAGATGATCCTGATGTAACAGATGGAGCAAGGATAGTGGCATTTGTTAGTGTAGTAAGCAAAAAAAAGGATCAACCAGACAGTAGGATAACAATAAAGGCAGGAAAAGGTGTTGGAATGGTTACAAAACCTGGGCTTCCTGTAGCTATTGGAGAGCCTGCAATAAATCCTGTTCCAAGAAGACAGATAGTGCAATCTGCAATTGAGGCATTAAAAGAGACAGGTCTTTATCCAGCAGATGTGGAAATCACAGTTGAAGTGCCAGATGGAGAAAGAATAGCAAAAAAGACCTTGAATTCAAAGCTGGGGATAATAGGCGGAATATCCATACTTGGAACAAGAGGGACAGTAATACCTTTTTCAAATGAAGCATATAAGAAGACAATAGAGATAGAGATGGATGTAGCTGTATCAAATGGTCAAAACACAATAGTGCTTAGCACAGGAGGAAGAAGTGAAAGATTTGCAAAAAAGATCTTTAAAGAATTAAATGAGGTTTGCTTTATACAGGTTGCAGATTTTTTTGGCTTTTCACTGAGAGAGGCAAGGAAAAGAGGTTTTAGGCACATAATATACTCTTGCTTTTTTGGAAAACTTGTAAAAATAGCTCAAGGACATGAATACACTCATGCAAAGGCATCTCGTATAGATTTTGAGATGTTGTCCAACTGGTGTGCCTTATTTG
>JAMOPX010000214.1 GCA_027064285.1 Desulfobacterales bacterium
ATTCTGCATATACAGGAGTCCCTTTTAAAATCAGGTTTCTTATATCCTGCATAATCTGGGTATTGGCTGAAAGTTCTCTGCAACTTAGCTCAGGATATCCTCCTCCCAGTATCAGTCCATCTAAAGGGAGAGGAAGTCTTTTATCTTTAAGTGGAGAGAAGGGAACAATTTGTACTCCTGCTTCTTCCAAGAGCCTTATATTTTCATCATAGTAAAAACAAAATGCCCTATCTCTTGCAATGCCTATTCTGATATCTCTTTTATTAGAAGATGGGCTTTCTTTAAAATCCGGGATTGTATATTCTGTTTCTTTTAAAAGCCGCTCTATCTCTATGCCACTTTCTATCCAATCAGCTAATCTATCCTGTCTAACCTTAAAATCTTCTGCTATAAAAAGTCCCAAGTGTCTTGAAGGGATTTTTATATCATGGTCTCTATAAAGGATTCCCATTATATTGAGATTTTTGTACCTTGCAGCATCTATTATTAACTTTGCATGATATGGACTTGCCACATTGTTAAATATAAATCCGACTATGTTTACATCTGGATCAAACATCTTATAGCCAAGGCACACAGCAGCTACAGAGCGAGAAGCTGCACCTGCATCTACCACCAAGACTACGGGAAGATTTAACCACTTTGCAATCTGGGCAGAGGATCCATCTTCTTTATCTCCTGAGATGCCATCATAAAATCCCATAACACCTTCTACCACCACAACATCTGCATCTGATGAATATCTATAAAACATGCCTTGATTATATACCTTATCCATTATCCAGCCATCTAAATTATGTGATGCTCTGCCAGTTATCAGCCTGTGATGTCCTGGATCTATAAAGTCAGGTCCAACTTTAAATGCCTGAACCTTAAAACCCTTTCTCACAAGAGATGCCATTATCCCCAAGGAAACTGTGGTCTTACCACATCCGCTATGTGTTCCTGCTATCATAAATGCAGAGATCTTACGAAACATATTTATTTTCATAGCCTCTTGGGGTAATCATAAAATCATTATAAATCTTGGTTTTAGAGTTGCCTATTATCAAGATAGTCCTCATATCAACCATTTCTTGGTCAAGAGATTTTATATCTGCTATTATAACTTTTTCTCCTTCTCTTGTGGCATCTTTTACAATGCCTACAACAATCTTATCTCCCTTTTTCTCTTTTATAAGTTCAATGACCTCTTTTAACTGTTTTTTTCTTTTCTTTGAGCTTGGATTATAAAGGACTATTACAAAGTCTCCCTCTAATGCCAGAGTTACCCTTTTCTTTATAAGCTCCCATGGTGTCAGAAGATCACTAAGACTTATAGAAACAAAATCATGCATTATGGGAGCTCCAAGAAGTGCCGAAGCAGCACAAAGAGCTGGAACACCAGGAATGATTTCTAAGTCAATCTTGTCTATAAGCTCTTCTTTAGCAAGAAGTTCTAAGATAAGTCCTGCCATGCCGTATATTCCAGGATCTCCTCCACTTACTATAACTGTGTTTTTTCCCAGTTTTGCTTTTTCTATGGCAGCCTTGCATCTTTCAATCTCTTTCATCATTCCAGTAGATATAATTTCTTTTCCTTTTTTTAAGCCCTCCTCCAAAAGATCTATGTATGTAGTATATCCAACTATAACCTCAGATTTGTCTATTGCTGAGATTGCCTTTTTTGTCATATATTCTGAGCCGCCTGGTCCAATCCCAACAATCCTTAGCAAGCCTTTTTTAGAGCTACCGCTATTGTTACGTTTTTGAACTTTTGTTTTGGAACAATAATTTCTCCCATCTTTGCTGCTGCTATTGCTGATGCCTCGCATACGCTTTTTGTCCTCACATGTTTTTGTGTAATTTTTGAAGGATTTGGAACATTTATACAATTAAGCTCCTCCGAAGAAAAGAACTTAACAGCCACATTTATTTCATTTGCAAATTCAAGAATTCCTTTCTCATCTCTTTTTTTATCTATGGTTGAGATAAGACTTATTGCTTTGATGTTTAAATTAAAGGAGCTAAATACACTATGAACAGCATCTCTGATCTCTTCTTTTTTTGTCCCTCTATTGCATCCTATTCCGAGTACCAGGCTTTTAGGAACAACAATAAGTTTGTTATTCAACACTTCTGTCTTTTTCCAAGAAACCCATACTCCAGCAGTATCTTTTTCCCACTCTGTTTCATCTGATACCTTAATTACATCAGGATAATCAAGAGGAAATATATTGTCTGGATCAAACAGCTGGATAGGTTCTTTTTCAATCATTGCCAAGCTTACCTCTTTCAGAGCAGAAAGATTTTCTATATCCATACCTTTCTTCTTGGCAAGAAGCTCCACAGAACTTATTCCTTCTGTATCTGTGGCTGTAGTGATAACAGGGATGGCTTTTATAAAGTTTGCTATCCTTTTGCACAGCTCATTTGCCCCCCCGAGATGTCCGCTTAGAACACTTATACAGAATCTTCCGTTTTGGTCAATTACAACAACAGCAGGATCAGACTCTTTTGTGTTTAGATAAGGAGATATGCTTCTTACAGCAATTCCCATGGCAGTAATAAAGATATGTTCCCTGTAGGCATGAAATACCTTTGATATAAGAGAAGATAGGCTTTTGAATCTAAGACAGTTAAATTCTATTTTTATCTTTTCATGAACAAAGAGATCAGCCCCAATAAGTTGTTTTATCCTATAGCCCAATTTAGCACCCTTTGATGTAAGACAATATATAGCTCTTTTTTTACTCTTTTCTGAATCCATGGAAAAATTCAGGCGAATAAAGTTTTGAAAATGTATCTTTCTCTGCCTTCGGCATAATTAGAAATACAGCCTGCCTTTTTATACCTTCTTCTTTTACCACTTTGTCCATTTCATCAAGTCTGCATCTGATTATCTTTTGCTCAGGCCATCCTATTCTATATCCTATTATTACCTGTGCATTTCTTTTATATCCACCTTTTATAAGCTCTTCTTTTATAGTAGATGCACTAAGTGCCGAAAGATATATAGCAATTGTTGCATTGTGAGATGCAAGTCTTCTTAAAGCTTCTCTTTCTGGAACAGGGGTTCTTCCTGATATTCTGGTAAATATAACAGTTTGAGTTATCTCTGGAACAGTAAGAGATATTCCTGCTTCTGCTGCAAGTGCAAATGCTGCTGTAACACCGGGTATTATCTCATAAGAGATATTATCTCTTTTTAAAAGCCTTATCTGTTCATTTATTGCTCCGTACATGGATGGATCACCAGAATGCACCCTTGCAACAATTTTTCCCTGCTCCACTGCCTCTTTTATGTGTCTATGGGTTTCGTCAAGTGTCAAAGATGAAGAATCAATTACTTTTGCTTTGCTCTTTTCAATAAGACTTTTTGGAACAAGAGAGCCTGCATATATAACAAGATCTGCTTGCTCCAAGCATCTTTTTCCCTTAACAGTAATAAGCTCTGGGGCCCCTGGCCCTGCTCCAATAAAATATACCTTTCCTTTTTTCATATCTTTCCCACCTTCTTTAAAATTTCATATTACATAATTTTATATCATTTTTTTTATACTACTTCTAATACCAATTTAAAAACCATTCTAAAAAACAACTATTTAAGGATAATAAAGTAATACTAACCCTAACTTAAAATACTCCTTTTTAAGAAATTTCCATATAATTTTTTCATCAACAAACAAATGACTGACTGATAGTTCCTTTTCTTTAATGTCTCATAATGCAGATGAAGTAATACCGATACCAATTAGATATTCTTTTTATAAATTTTTAACTGAAGAGCTATTACCCAGCAATTTTTTTGGTGGTAATAAGATTATATCCAAACTTTCCTAAAGGGTTATTTTAAATCAGTATTGGTATAATTCTGATATCTCTTTTAATGGCGTCTTCGGATATTCCTTTAGAAATATAAGCATCTGTATACACAGAACAAAACGGCGGTGTGAAACTTTCTTTTGAAGTCCTTTCAATAGTTTTGGTATTAGTGTATGGTTTAAATGATGGTCTGGCACAGGCAGGAATCAAACGCATTGAAAGTTTCTATTATGAGGACATATTACAGGAGTCTTATAGAAGAGAATATATGTCCCTGATAAAGTTTAAAGAGATAATGAAAAAAAATAAATAATATGAGCAAAATTAAGCAGATTACTATAATTTTGATTTTTGGGTGGATTGGTATGACCAGCATCTCTTTTTTTTGGAATTACATAAACTTAAAACAAAAGAAAGAAATGATTGCACACCAAACAGCAAAAAGTTTCTTTGATTTACTGGTAATAATCCGCCATTGGAATGGCAGTCATGGTGGCGTCTATGTTCCTGTTAATAAAAAGACATTGCCAAATCCTTATCTTGATGTGCCGTTTAGAGATATCAAAGTAAATGACAATCTTATGCTAACCAAAGTAAATCCTGCTTATATGACAAGGCAACTTTCTGAAATTGCTAAGGAAAAAGAAGGAGTTCAATTTCACATTACAAGTCTGAAACCTATTAATCCCAAAAATAGACCAACTCCTTTGGAAGAAAAATTTTTAAAAGATTTTGAAAAAGGCGTAAAAGAAAAAGGGTTGTTTATTAAAAAAGGAGGAAAGACTTTTTATTTCTACATGGCTCCTTTAAGGACTGAAAAAGTATGCTTAAAGTGTCATGCCAAACAGGGATATAAAGTTGGTGATATAAGAGGTGGTATTAGTATAACATTGCCTTTTGTCCTGAAAATACCATTTTTCCCTTTATTATTAGGACATATTGGGCTTGGGATAGCAGGATTAGGTGGTATCATTTTGGCAGGACAAAAATTAGACAAGGCTTATAAAACAATAGAAAGACAAGCTGTAATCGATGCTCTAACAAACATTCCGAATCGTCGAAGTTTTTCAGAAAGGTTATTAGAAGAATTTAAGCGCAGTCAAAGATACCATGAACCATTATCACTTATAATATGCGATATAGATAATTTTAAAGCATATAATGACACCTATGGGCATATCATGGGGGACGAGTGTTTAAAAAAAGTTTCAGAAACAATTAAAAATTCTCTTAAAAGGCCTGGTGATTTTTGTGCCCGATATGGAGGAGAAGAATTTGTTATTCTTTTACCAGAAACTTCCCTTAATGGCGCAGTGAATGTTGCAGAGAGGATACGAAAAAATGTAGAAAAGTTGGGAATTCCTCATAAAAACTCATTGCCCAAACAACTTGTAACCATAAGTCTTGGGGTAGCTTCAACAGAAGGAAGCAGTTTGATTTCTTATGAAGAATTGATTAAACGAGCAGATGTTGCTTTGTATAAGGCTAAAGAAAATGGCAGAAATCAAGTTCAGGTCTTCAAAGAAGATGAATAAATAAAAGTGAATGGGAGATTTAAAGTATGACCGAAAAAGACATTAACTTTGAAGATAAACTATGGAGAGCTGCAGACATAAAGTTCAAAATTTCTGCTATGAAACTATTTTTGCTTAATATAGTTGTGATTACAGATGAGGAATTTTGGGACTTGACCAATTAATGATATTTTTTTAGATTAAACAGAAAATAAGAAGAGGGAGTCGATTATGCCTTTGCTTTATAAATTCTGGAGGAGTAAGTTATGAGGCAGCAATTTGGTGGCTGCTAATAAAATTAGATGGAAATTTTCCTAAAAGGTTATTTTAAACATATGCTAAAACTTAGTAAGAAATATTATTTATTCTCTCCTAAAGATAAATATCAAGCTCTATATCAAAATCCTAATCTTAAAATGAGTCTTGTTCAAAAGAAGGTACAAAACTTATATAAAGTATATAAGAAAATTTTATAGAAAGAGAGAGATAAAGTAGAGTAAAAGTAGAGTATTGGAATAATCTAAATCTAAAATAAATTCTTAATCCGAAATAATAAAAAATGTAGGATTTATTTATAAGTAAGAGTAAGATAAGAGTAAGAGATTCAAAAATTAAAATTAAGGAGGAAGAATAATGAAAGGAAAAGTTAGAAGAAGGTGTGTTGGTGTTTTTGTTTTGTTGTTTGTGCTTT
>JAMOPX010000215.1 GCA_027064285.1 Desulfobacterales bacterium
ACAAAGCCATGAAAATTCTTTTTTAAGCTCTACAAGCTCAGCACACTGCTTTGCATAGGTGGTCCTTTCCCTTCTCTGCCACCAGAGAAACTCTCTTTGAAGTAGCCCAAGATTATAAATAAGCCTGGATGCTCCAGCAAATTTCCACAGCTTCTGCTCTTTTCCCTTACCTTTGACCTTAAGCTTGTATCTATATCTTCTCAATTGCATTTTATTATTTTTATTATTGATTATATTATTATCCTATCTACTATTCAAGAATATATAAGCCTATTTAAAAAATTTTTCGAACATGCTGCTTATAATAATGAATGATACGCCATTCATCCCATAGCTGAAGCTTATGGGCTTTCTGACGTGGATTTTTGTAAAGATTTCTGTCTTATCTGTATGCAGTATAGGGGTAAGACCGGAAGTGGATATAGGGGCAAGGGGGTTTTATAGTCCTTTACCAGACATCCAAGCCCATTGGTAAGCATATTTAAGCATATTTGATTAACAACGAAAAAGCCTTTTGCCCCAATACCGCCTTCGCTGTTATCCCTCTTTCGTGAGATAAAAACTTTGGCGTAAGGTCAGTAACTAAAATTTTCACCTTTGACAAAGCACTATCTCTTGAAATAAAGAAGAAAAAGAGTATAAGAAAAACAAAAAAATATAAAAAAATGTGAGGGAATAAAGATGAAAAAATATGGAATATTAGTGTTCATTTTTTTATTCTCTTTATCTTCTCAACTGCTTGGAGAGTCTTTAGTGGTAGAAAGATTTAGTTCAAAGGATGTAGGTAAATTTCCAAAAGGATGGAGATCAAAAAATCACAAGATGACAGAGAAAGCAAAAAAGATATATAAGGTATTAGTAGATGGCAATAATGCCTATTTATATGTTCATTCAAAGGGTGACGCAATTCAAATAGGAAAAAAAGTAGATATAGATATAAAACAATTTCCTATACTTACCTGGAAGTGGCGGGTAGATAAGCTCTGTAATGGTGCAGATGAAAGATACAAGAAAACCGGAGACAGCCCAGCAGCAATATATGTGGTATTTCCTACATGGAAGAAGTGGAATCCAAAGGCAATAAAGTATGTATGGAGTGCAAGTGCACTTCCTATAGGTTTTAAAACAAAAAGCCCTT
Organism: Desulfobacterales bacterium; assembly: GCA_027064285.1. Lineage (GTDB taxonomy): Bacteria > Desulfobacterota > DSM-4660 > Desulfatiglandales > JALVZP01 > JALVZP01. Next base: position 1,139 of record JAMOPX010000215.1, read on the forward strand.
ATGCCTCCAATACAAAGATTATAATCCTGAGAAACAGGAATTCTCCTTTACACAAATGGGTTCAGGAAAGGGTGAATGTCCTTAAAGATTACCAATATTTCTTTGGAAAAAAGTTAAAACATGTAAAGCTCATAGGCATCATGACAGATTCTGATAATACAAAGAAAGAGGCTATTGCATCATATGATGACATCATATTCCACACAAAATAGAGTATGTTTCCATTCATTGTAAGAAGTATCATTCAAAAAACTATAACCCTGTTTTTTATCTCAATCATATCCTTCTCTGTGATACATCTTGCACCTGGTGAGCCGAGTCAAATAAATCCCATGAACCCCAGATTTACTCCAGAGCTTATAAAAAGGTTCAGAAGCCAGTTTCACTTAGATAAGCCCCTGTATATGCAATATCTGATATTCTACAAGGATCTATTTTCCGGAAAACTATGCTCTTGGAAAGATGGAAGACCAGTGCTAAGAAAGATATGGGAACGCTTTTTAAACAGCCTTCCTCTATTTATTGTGGGCACACTTCTCACCTGGACATTATCCTTTCCTATAGGAATACATTCTGCCATAAAAAGAGGCGGAGTCTTTGATAAGACAGCGACATTTTTTGCATATTTTTTTATCTCAATTCCCGGTTTTTTCTTTGCCTATGTACTGATCATATTTGTGGTAAACACATTTCATGTGCCGGTTATAGGAATGAAAACCTTTGGTTTCTCTTCAGACTCTCTTCACATGATTATGGACAGAATATGGCATATGCTTATACCCTCAGTATTAAGTGCAACGGGCGGGATAGCAATACTTTCCAGATATGTAAGAAGCCAGATGTTGGAGGTAGAAGCACAAGATTATATAAGGACAGCAAGGGCAAAAGGAGTTCCGGAAGATGAGGTTCATTATAAACATGCTCTCAGAAATGCTCTACTCCCTTTTATTACAATGTTTGGATTGGTAATTCCTGGTCTTATTGGAGGATCAGTTATTATTGAGTCTATATTCTCCTGGCCTGGAATAGGAAGAATGGCATATGAAGCTATACTTTCAAGGGATTACCCAGTAGTAATTACCCTAAATTTTATCTCTGCTGTTTTGGTGCTTATAGGTACTTTTATTTCTGATTTACTATACATGGTAGCAGATCCGAGGATAAGGTTGTGAACAGAGGATTCTGGGCAATATTTAAAAAAGATAAGCTCGGTATGCTCGGACTTTTTATATTTATACTTTTTTTTGTTATAGCAATATTAGGGCTTATTTTAACTTCTGGAAGGCATCCACTATTTGATCCATCTATGATAAGACTTGAAGAGAAACTAAAACCCCCCCTTTCTCATGCAAATATCAACGTTCTCTCACCTGAGCAGATACCCCCATTTGGCATCTATATATTTGGCACTGATGAACTGGGAAGGGATGTCTTCTCAAGGATGCTTCAGGGAGCATGGGTATCCCTTACTGTAGGATTTGTAGCAGTGGGCATCTCAGTAGCTATTGGGATAGTGATTGGAGGTATTGCTGGATATTTTGGACACTACTATATAAAGAACTATCACATGCTTCTGATTTGTCTTTTTTCATTAGGGATATTCTCTTTTGTAAAAAGATACTGGAGCGCTCTTTTTTGTACATTAATTTTTCTTCTTTTGCTTTTATATGTAAAAACAAAAAGTCCTTTTTTAAAGAAAGGAATAATAAGTGTAGATACCCTTATTACAGGAATAATAGATGTAATGCTCTGTTTTCCCAGCTTTTTTCTGATACTCACCATTGTGGCATTTATTCCGGGAAGTCTTTACAGCATCATGGTAGTTATAGGTCTTACAAGCTGGATGGGGACAGCAAGGTTTGTAAGGGCAGAATTTCTTTCATTAAGAGAGCAGGATTTTGTTTTGGCAGCAAAAGCACTTGGGGTAAGTGAATTTAGAATAATATTCAGGCATATGATGCCTAATGCAATAGCACCTGTGCTTGTTTCTGCAACACTCGGTATAGCATCAGCCATACTTACAGAAGCAGGCCTCAGCTTCTTAGGTTTTGGGGTTCCTCCGCCTCATGCTACATGGGGGAATATATTAGCAGATGGGAAGCAGTATCTTTTTGATGCTCCATGGCTTACCTTTGCGCCTGGAATAGCAATCTTAGTGGTAGTACTTTCCTTCAACTTGTTTGGGGAAGCGCTAAGGGATGCATTAAATCCAAGATTGAGATATTAGAATGGAGCTTCTTTCAGTTCGAGATCTAAATGTTGGATTTTTTATAGAAGAGAAGTTTGCTCTTGCTGTAAGAGATGTGAGCTTTTCTGTGAAAAAAGGTGAGACGCTCTGCATTGTAGGAGAAAGTGGATGTGGAAAAACAGTAACCTCTCTTTCTATCTTAAGGCTTATTCCACCAAATGGAAGGATTGTAAAAGGAAATATTCATTTTAAAGAAAAGGATCTTACCAGACTTTCAGAAGAGCAGATGCGGGATATAAGGGGAAAAGAGATTTCGATGATATTTCAGGAGCCTCTTACTTCTCTCAATCCTGTTTTTACCATCAAAGATCAAATAGCAGAGGCAATAATAGTACATGAAAATGTATTAAAGCAGGAGATAACAGATAGGTGTATAACTCTACTGAAAGAGGTGGGGATACCAGAGCCAGAAAAAAGGCTTTATGATTATCCTCATCAGCTAAGCGGTGGCCAGAGACAAAGGGTTATGATTGCTATTGCATTAGCATGTAATCCAAGCCTGATTATTGCTGATGAGCCAACTACTGCCCTAGATGTTACTGTGCAGGCCCAAATATTAAATCTTTTCAAAGAACTTCAGGAAAGATATAAGATTTCTCTGCTCTATATAACCCATGATCTCAGTGTTGTGGCTCAGATTGCAGATAAAGTATGTGTGATGTATTCTGGCATCATTGTAGAAGAAGGAAGCGTAGAGAATATCTTTTATAGACCAGCACATCCCTACACGAGAGGTCTGTTAGATTCTTTACCCAAAAGAGCTCATAAAAAACAAAAGCTGAAAAGTATTCCAGGAGTAGTGCCTGATCTGCTTAGTAGACCAAAAGGATGCCCTTTTTATCCCAGATGTTCTTTAACAAAGCAGGTATGTATAGAAAAAATCCCGAATTTTAAGGAATTAGAAGATGGGCATAGAGTTAGATGCCATATATTGGGATAATGTTTATTTGGATGATATACTGCTTCAAATAAGAAAGATAAAAAAATATTTTCCTATAAAAAGAGGAATATTAAAGAAAACAGTCGGATGGATCAAAGCAGTAGATGGGGTGGATTTGGATATAGCTAAAGGAAAAACTCTTGGGCTTGTAGGAGAAAGCGGGTGCGGAAAAAGCACATTGGCCCGTCTTATACTCAGACTTACAGATATAGATGAGGGGAAGCTAATATTTGAAGGAAGAGAAATACAATCCCTTTCTGATAAAGAATTTAAGCCTATAAGAAAGAAGATTCAGATAGTATTTCAGGATCCGTTTGGTTCCTTAAATCCAAAAATGACCATAGGAGAAACCATTGAAGAAGGTCTCAGGGTGTTGGAACTTCATGCTGAAAAAAGAAAAAAAAGAGTAAAAGAGCTTTTAGAGATGGTAGGTATTCCAGCAAGTGGAATGGATATGTATCCTCATGAATTCAGTGGAGGACAAAGGCAGAGAATAGGGATAGCCCGAGCATTAAGTGTAAATCCCTTATTAATTGTCTGTGATGAACCTGTTTCTGCTCTTGATGTCTCTATTCAGGCTCAAATAATAAATCTATTAAAAGATCTTCAGGAGGCATTTGGAATAGCTTATCTTTTTATTTCTCATGATATAAATCTGGTAGGGTATATGAGTGATATGATCGCCATAATGTATCTTGGCCAGATTGTAGAACTTGCTGATTCAGAAGAATTGTTTAGGAATCCGAAACACCCATATACAAACCTTCTTCTTTCTGCTGTGCCAGAACCAGATCCAAAGAAAAAGATCTTTTTCAAGTTAAAAAGGCAGACAGATACAATAGAATGGGTGGAACATGGTTGCAAGTTTTGGAAAAGATGTCCTTATGCATCTTCTGAGTGCAAAGAAACAGAGATTCCATTAAAAAAGATTTCTTCTGCCCACTGGGTAAAATGTATAAGATGAGCCTGTTCAAATGCCCTATCATATGGCTATCGTCGCTGGGAATCCGTTACGAAAATGATGCATGTCAAGATAGAGGCAGCGTGTATTCCCATTGAGTTTCAGCAATTCTCGCTGAGTTTATAAATGTAGTATTTACAAGACAATTCACAAAAATGACAATTATAATAAAAGCATAAAAGCAATAAAAATGATTTGTTTTTCACCGAGAATTGCTAAATATCTATACCAGAACTATTGTATAAATCGCTTTATAGTGTATAATTAGCCATTATGAGAACGATAGACAGATCATTAATAAAAGAAAGTATAGAAGAATTGAAAGCACTTCAAAAGAAAGTTTCTCACCGCCGTTTTGTTCTGCGTATACAAATGCTTATATTCCTAAAAGAATATCCCCGGAAGCCATTAAAAGAGATATCAGAATTACTTCATCTACATTATGACACATTAAAGAAATGGTGGAAGAAATACAAAGAAGGGGGGTTAAAAGGGTTACTTGAGTGGAAAGTAAAGGGATACCCTGGGAAGATGAAGGAGGAACAACTTAAAGAATTTGAAAAAGAACTTAATGAGAAAGGATTTAGCAGTCAGAAAGAGATGATGAAGTGGATATATGAGAGATTTGGAATCGAATACTGCCAACAGGGGATATCAAATTTATTGA
>JAMOPX010000216.1 GCA_027064285.1 Desulfobacterales bacterium
AATTAAAGGCTAAGATAGCTGCTAAAGAGAATAAGAGAGAAAAGCTAAGGATAAAGCTAAAAAAGACAATTCAGCTTTTAGATACACAGGAAAGAATAGCAAAAGATAAGGTAAAAGAGATTCAGAAGGAGATTGAATCTCTTAGGAATAAGATCGCATCCATTGATGCCCAAATTGCTCAGCTCAAAAGGGATACAAGAAGGTATAAGAACCTATATAAGCAGGGTGCTGTAGCAAAAAGACGCTATGAGGTAATCTATACAGAGCTTATATCCAAAAATAGGCAAAAAGATGCTCTGGTTAAAAAGCTTTTTGCTTTAAAAGAAGGGCTTTCTATAGCAAAAAAAGAGGTCCTGATTGTAAAGATAAGAAGAAAAGATATTGATGAGCTAAGAAAAGAAATAAAAGCTATAACAAAAGAGATATTATCCCTTAATGAACAGCTAAAAAATGCTAAGCTAAACCTAAGATACTGCACTCTTTTAAGCCCAATAAGCGGAAGGGTTGCAAAAAAATACAGAAGCATAGGAGATGTAGTAGGCCCTGGCACTCCAATATATGCCCTAATAGATCCAAAAGATATATACATACTTGTGCTTCTTGAAGAAACAAAGCTTAAAAGGGTAGAGCCAGGATGTCCTGCAAATATAAAAATAGATTCCTATCCTGATCTTCATTACAAAGGAGTAGTAAAAGAGATACTTCCTGCAAGTGCTGCAAAGTTTGCTCTTGTTCCAAGAGATATATCTGCTGGTGAATTTACAAAGGTAGTTCAAAGAATCCCTGTAAAGGTCAGAATCACAGAAGGTGATATATCTAAGCTTGTTGTGGGAATGGGTGGAGAAATAGAAATAAAAAGAAGAAAATAATGCAAGAGCCTATCTCTACAGAGATATACAAAAAGATTTCCCCTTTAGAAAGGGCATTTCTTACAGCAATACTCATTGCTGGTGTCTTTATGGCAATTCTTGATACCACTGTTGTTGAAGTGATTCTTCCAAAGATAATGGCGCCTCTTTCAACAGACATATATGGGGTTCAATGGGTTGTAACATCATATATGATTGCTGCTGCTACAGGGCTTCTTTTGGTCTCTAACATAAGCACTGCCGTAGGATTAAAAAATGTGTTTTTATCTGGACTTATCTTTTTTACTACTGGAAGCTTTCTGTGTGGTCATGCAAATACATTAGCTGAAATGATCATCTTTAGGTCAATCCAAGGGCTTGGTGAGGCATTTCTTGTAGCAACAGCAGAAACTCTTATTTTTACAATATATCCGCCTGAAAAAAGAGGACTTGCTATGGGAATATATTCCCTTGCAGTAAGTTTTTCACCTGCTCTTGGCCCAACCCTTGGCGGATACATCACAGAACATCTTACATGGAGATATGTGTTTTACATAAATGTGCCCATAGGTGTGATGGATATAATAGCAAGTGCAGTATTTATCCCAGCAGTTATAGAAAAAAAAGAGAAATTAAGGTTAAACTATATAAGTTTTATATTTGTCTCTGCTGCTACTATCTCACTTCTTACTCTGCTTTCAAAAGGGCAGGAAAAAGGATGGTTTCAGTCTATGCTGATAGTAAAGCTTGCCTTTGCTTCTGCGGTCTTTTATCCAGCATATTTTATATGCGAGCTGATCTCAAAAAGACCTCTTATAGACTTTTCTATATTCAAAATAAAAGAGTTTCGCACAGCTATATCTGTTTATTTTTTGATACTTGGCCTTTCTATGTATCAGGTCTTCTTTCTCTTTCCTCAATACTATGAAAGACTTAGATTTTTAAGCACATTTCAGACTGGCTTGTATCTGATGCCCATGGCTCTTTGTGTGGCAGTTTTTTCCATTATCTCAGGTATATTAAGCGATAAAATAGGACCAGAAAAAGTGCTTGTAATATGCATTATACTCTATTTACCTTCTGTGTTCGTTATCCTTCCTAAGCTTAACTATTACACACCAAAGACCAAATCTATTTTTATGATCATGAGCTGGGGAGTGGCAATAGGAATGTTCTTTGCGCCTATTACAACACTTGCCCTAAAAGAGCTTGGGGAAAAGACAAATCTTGGTGTAAGCCTTATGCACTATGCCAGATTTATAGGGGGATCTTTTGGAACTGCCCTTGCTACAAATAAGCTTCAAAAAAGCATTGCATTTCACTACGATGAGATATGTGCTCTTCAGGCACAGGACCTCTATTATGGCAAGCAATTCTTAATGAAGTGGCATTTAATAGTTTCTCAGTATTTTTCACCAGATATTGCCCTTAAAAAGAGCAAGGCTTTGTTTTTACATGCCACAAATATCCAAGCAATGAGCCATGCATTTGGAGATACATTTATGGAATCTGGCATATATGCAGTAATTGGTTGTCTTTTTCTTATATTCTTCCTATGGGAGAAGTATTATGGAAAAACAGCTAAGTAGAAAAGAAAGAGAAAGGCTTCAGCATAAAAGAGAGATTATGGATGCAGCACTAAGGCTTTTCTCAGAAAAAGGATACCATAATGTCTCAATGGAAGAGATTGCAAAAGAGGCAGAGTTTTCTGTTGGCACGCTTTATAACTTCTTTAAAAGCAAAGAAGAGCTTTATAAGAGCCTTATTTATGAAGTATCAGACAAATTTCATTCACTTCTTATAAAGACTATAGAAAGAGAAGGAGATGAGATAGAAAGATTAAAGGCATATTTAAAAAAGAAAGGTGAAATATTTAAGGAAAATTTGGCTATTATAAAACTCTATTTTGCAGAGACAAAAGGAGCAAGCTTTTCTGTTATTGCAGGATTAGAAAAAGAGCTTAGAGTAAGATATCATGATTTTTTACAAAGACTTTCAAAACTATTTGAAGAAGGCATAAGAAAAGGGGTGTTTGAAGAAGTAGCAGATCCTTTTTATCTTGCTGTTGCAATAGATAATGTAAGTAATTCTTTTTTGTTTTTGTGGCTGGAAGATCCAGAAAAGTATGTTTATCCAGAGCCAGAACTTGTTTTAAAGATCTTTTTTAAGGCATTGTTAAAGGAGTAGGTCATGACTACATGGAAAAGCATAAAGCTTCCCTTAGGGGATAAGTCTTATCTTCAAGATGTATATGTGTTTGTCTTCAAAAAAGATGATGGTTTTATAATGCTGGATGCAGGGCTTAATACAAATGAATCCTTTAATGCACTTCTTGCAGGTCTTAAAGACTTAGGATATGAACTGAGGAAGCTAAAAAAGCTTATCATCTCCCACTATCACTTGGATCACTGTGGTCTGGCAGTAAGACTTCAAAAGCTTACATCTGCTCCTGTTTATCTGCATGAAAATGACAGAAAGATACTTCTCTTCTTTAAAGAACATATAGAAGGATATCCAGAAAAGGTAAAAGATTTTTACTGCTCTTATGGAGTGCCAGAGAATATCATGAAAAATATAGCAAGTGAACTTTATGGATATAAGGCTCTTCTTTTAGGTCCAACAGAGACAGTGCATATAAATGATGGAGATATTTTTGAAATAGAAGATGGGTATCTAAGGGTAGTGCATACTCCAGGACATACCCCAGGCCATATTTCCCTTTTTTATCCTGAAAAAAAGATATTCTTTGGAGCAGATTTCCTGCTTCCAGATGAATGGCCTCATGGAGGTATATATCCTCATACTGCAGGTTATAATCCCATAGGGGATTATCTCAAAAGCCTTGAGAAGGTAAAGGCACTTGAGCCTGAAATTATCATACCATCTCATAAAGAACCTATTTATGATCCTGTAAAGAGGATTGAAGAAAGCATCTTATTTATGAAAAAAAAGATAGAAGAGATATATGATATCTTAAAAAAGAAAGGACATTTGAGCCTTGCACAGATATGTGATATGGCATTTAAGGTATATGATTCAAGCCTCAGCTATTTTTTTCTGCTATCTGTAGGACTTGGATATATGAGATATATGATAGAAGAAGGTCTTGCAGAAGAAGTAAGAGACAACAAATTTATTCTTTTTAGGGCAAAATGAATAAAAGATACAGAGACCTGAATACATATTTAAGAGAGATATTTGGAGAAAGGGTTCAAAAGATCCCCATAGATGCAGGATTTAGCTGTCCCAACAGAGACGGAACTATTTCTGATAAAGGCTGAATATTCTGCGATAGAAGAGGCTCTGGAACAGGAGCACTTATAGAAAGAAAGATTCCTATAAGAGAGCAGGTAAGACAGGCAAGGGAGTATCTGAGAAAAAGATACAAGGCAAAGAAATTTATAGTATATTTTCAGTCATTTACAAATACATATGCGCCACCACAGAGGCTAAAAGAGATCTATGATCAGGCGCTCTGTTTTGATGATATTGTTGGAATCTCTATTGGAACAAGGCCAGATTGTATAGATCATGAAAAACTCAAGCTTATTTCTTCATATAAAAAAAACCATATGGTCTGGATAGAATACGGGCTTCAATCTGCTCATAATTCTACACTTAAATTAATAAACAGAGGGCATGCCAGGGATTGCTTTGAAAAAGCTGTTTATATGACAAGGGATTATGGAATAGACACGATTGCTCATGTAATAATAGGGCTTCCTAAGGAAGACAGGGAAATGATCATTGAAACAGCAGATTATCTTTCAGGACTACCTATTCAAGGGGTAAAGATTCATCTATTATATGTGGTTGAGGGAACAGCACTTGCTGAGATGTATAAAAAAGGAGAGGTAAGGTGTCTTGAGATGGATGAATATGTCAGGCTTGTTGTAGATTTTTTAGAGCATCTCAGAGCAGATATTGTCATCCACAGACTTACTGGAGATCCACCAAGAGCTGAACTCATAGCGCCAAAGTGGGCACTCAGAAAAGCAGAAGTATTAAATATGATCCAGCAGGAGTTGATAAAAAGGGATACATGGCAGGGAAAACATATAAGCCTGAAGATTATATGAGACTTATTGGAGATGCAATAAAGAGAAGTTTAAAAAAAGATTGCTTAATTATATTTTTTGGCTCAGTAGCAGATGGAAACCTAAGAAGGACATCAGATATAGATGTTGCCATTTATTGCAGGGAAGAGCTGAGCAGTATAGAATATCTTCAGATACTTGATCAGATAGAAGGACTTCCAATTTTGCGAGATATAGACCTTGTAAATCTTTGTGAAATAAAAGACAAAGAATTTTTAAAAAATATCTTAGAAAGAGGGAAGATTTGGACAGGTTCAAAAGAGCTTTTGGAAGATTTGAAAAGGCGTATAAAAAATTTAGAGAAATAGTTCAAAATCAAGCAATTTCAGAGCTATTTAAAGAAGAGTTTTTGATAGAGATAGCTACAAAAAGATTTGAATATACATTTGAATCTATGTGGAAGGCTGTAAAAGAGTTTTTGAGAATAAGAGGAATTGAATGCAATTCACCTCGTTCATGTTTTAAAGAGCTTTTAAAAGAAGGCTTAGTCCCTTTCTCTTATGAAGAAGAGTTAGCAAGAATGATTATGCTAAGGAATCAGCTTGTTCACATATATGATGAGCTTCAGGCTAAGCAGATATATGATGAAATAAGAGAAGAAAGATTTCTAAAGACATTTGAACAGGTTCTAAAAGCCTTAAAAAAAGTAGTAGTGTAAAAAATGGAACAGAAAAAGATATACTGCGCAAAGATAAGAATAAAAGAGCTGGATATATTTTTTGTCTCCTGTAAAGAAGGCGCTTTGAGGATAGGAATTTCTTGGGCAAAAGACGAATTTACGCCTGTTCAGTATTTTAAAAGATATTTTCCAAAAGAAATGCTTGTAGAAGATAAAGAAAAAAATCTTTCTTTGATAGAAGCAGTGATAAACGCATATAAAAATAGATTATCTGTCAAGTTAAGCTTTGCTGTAAAGCTTTCTTCATTTCAGTTAAGTGTCTTAAATGCCATAAAAAACATAAAACCGGGAACTGT
>JAMOPX010000217.1 GCA_027064285.1 Desulfobacterales bacterium
TTCCCAGCTCTTTAAAAACAAAAGGCGCCACCTTATATGTGGCTCCATTTGCACAATCAACTACTATCCTCATATCCTTAAAGGATAAATCCTTTGGAACAGTACTAAGCAGGAATTCTTTATAGCACTTCAGAGGGTCTTCTTTTAATTCTCTGAATTGTCCTACTTTCCCTTCTGTATGTTTATTCTGCAATTCTTTTAGAATAATCTCTATCTGGTTCTCCTGTTCTTCTGAAAGCTTTTCTCCACCTTTTATAAAGGGCTTAAAACCATTATATTCAAAGGGATTGTGAGATGCAGAAATCATTATTCCTGCGTCAGCATCAAATCTTTTTATAATGTAGGCAAGCCCAGGGGTAGGAATAATCCCTGCTGATGACACATCTCCTCCAAAAGACATGATACCAGCCATAACTGCATACTCAAGCATGTGTCCTGATATTCTCGTGTCTCTACCAGTAATCAGAAAAGAATCATTTCTTAGCCACTTTATCATTGCCTTTCCGAGATAAAGCCCCATATCTGCAGTGACAGGAAATCTATTAACTATTCCTCTTATTCCATCAGTTCCAAAAAGCTCTAGCATAATATTCCTCCTCAGGATATAATCATTTTATGAGACTATCTTCTCAGCCTTTTTCACTACATTATCCACTATTTCCTGAAGCCATATGGTACCTTTTTTTGAGCCTTTTTGGTCAAGGCCCTTTATAACAGGTATATAAGAGTTTCCATTTTTTTGTATAGAATCTTGTAATGCTTTTAAAAAAGCTTCTTTTTTCTTGGAATCGCCATGGTCTTGTTTCTCCCTTAAAAGGAGATCCTCTAACTGATCCCATCTTTTATAGAACTTTTCTTTCCACTCTACTATTCCGTCCTCATGCCCTTTTATCTTTTTATACAGCTCAATTGATTTTGGCATATTGTATGCGACTTCTCTCAATCTTTTTATCCTTTCATTTATACCCATATCCAATTTTGCTACAGCTGCATCCAAGAGAACCTTATCTAAAAATACAGAACGCACATCTAAATACCATATCCTCAAGGCGATTAAGTTTGCTATATAAAAGACATTCGATTTAAATATCCTTTTTGGATTATTATAAAGACCTCTATGAAAAGGCACTTTTTTGCTTACACGAGCTGGATAGTCAATAAAAAGAGTGTTCTCTTCAAGTAGATCTTTCCTCACTATGGTCCCGGCTGCTACTACTACTCCATATCCTATTCTTACAGGCCCTATTATTCCGCCCTGTCCTCCCAAAAATATAGGTGGTTCCCTCAACATAACACCTCTTGGCACATCACCTATCAGAGAGGCAGTTGCCTTGTCCTGATTCGGGGTATAATTGAAGTGAATATAGGAACTTCCAACTTCGCTATGGTTCTTTTTATCAGTGCCTCCAGCCATGAGAAGATCGCAGAAATTAATAAGACTTCCTAAGGTCACATAAGGGAAAAGTATGGTTTGCTTAAGTCCGACCGCATGAGCACATCTTGCCTCTTCTTCCAGAAGACATCCTTCTCTTATCTGAGCACCAAAACCAATACTTACTCCATCCAAAAAAGTGGATTCATAAAAGACCCCACCTTTTAACTTAACATTTCTTCCGATCTGACAGTTATATATGGTTACAGGAGATTCAAAACCCAATTCAGCACCTTCTTTTATAAGAGTATCCTTTCCATATATCCTGCAACCTGCGTGTATAACTACCTCTTTTTCTATACATTCTACCTTCACCTCATCACTTATCTCTACAGATTCAGGAGATAAAATCTTTACACCCTTTTTCAAAAGTTCATCTATCTTGTTCATCAAAATCCTCTCCAGAAAAGAAATAGACAAAAGAATAATAAATTGGCAATATATTTTAAGTCAAGGAGAAGTGAAGATGTCTGCAAAGCAAGCGCTTAAAGAAAAGAAAAAAAAGCTCAGAATAGTAGGTGTAGCAGTAAGACACAGGGCCAAATTATATCCTGTGGAAACAGGATCTGTGCGGGTAAGAAAAGGCACAAAGGTTATTTTGGAAGGGCAAGAAGGAGAAACACTTATAGGAGAGGTTATTACAGGTCCCAGAAAACTCTCTTCTGATCTTAAAGTAGGAGCCAGAATAATAAGGCGTGCTAATCAAGAGGACATGGAGAAATTAAGAAATGATATAAGACTTGAAAAAAATGTAAAAAGCTACTGCTTAGAAAGAATCGCATTTCACAAGCTTCCCATGGATCTTGTGGATGTAGAAAAACCCTTTAATGAAAACAAGGTGATTATATATTTCACTGCTGATGGAAGAGTAGATTTTAGAGCATTGTTAAAAGATCTGGTAGCAAAGTTCAGAACAAGGATAGAATTGAGGCAGATTGGTGTAAGACAAGAAGCAAGTATGATAGGAGGAATAGGTCCGTGCGGAAGGCCTTTGTGTTGTGCCACCTTTTTAAAGGATTTTACTCCAGTGACTATAAAAATGGCCAAAATACAGGATATTCCTTTAAATCCAAACAAGATCTCAGGGACATGTGGAAGACTTATGTGCTGTCTTTCTTTTGAACATGATTTTTATGAAGAAAGCAAAGAAGATCTTCCTGAAGTAGGGAAAAAAGTAAAAACCATGTACGGAGAAGGTAAGGTCCTCAGGTATAATATACTGAGAGATACTCTTACCGTGGTATTTGAATCTGGAAATAGTATGGAAATAAAAATAGAAGATGTAAAAGAGGTGAACGAAAATGAAAGAGATGAAAGAGAAAGAGGATAGCCAAAAGATCATTTACATAACCACCCCGATCTACTATGTAAATGCAGAGCCACACCTTGGACATGCTTACTCTACAATTGTGGCAGATGTCTTTAAAAGATTTCATGTGATTTCCGGATATAAGACATTTTTTTTAACTGGTACAGATGAACATGGAGAAAAGATAGTAAAGGCAGCTCAACAAGTAGGTAAATCCCCAAAGGAATATGTAGATAGAATAAGCTCTCTTTTCAGAGAACTTTGGCCCAAATTAAACATATCTTATGACCATTTCATAAGAACTACTGATCCCGAACACATAAAAACGGTTCAGTTCATCTTAAACAAGATATATGAAAAAGGCGACATATACTTTGGCCAATATGAAGGGCTTTATTGTGTTGGATGTGAAAGATTTTATACAAAAAGAGAGCTTGTGGATGGAAAATGCCCTGATCACAAAACAGAACCAGAGGTTATAAAAGAAGAAAATTATTTTTTTAGAATGAGCAAATACCAGGATTGGCTTGTTGAATACATAGAAAAGCATCCAGATTTCATCAGGCCAGAAAGATACAGAAATGAGGTATTATCTTTCTTAAAAGAACCCTTGGAAGATCTTTGCATTTCAAGACCAAAAAAAAGACTTACCTGGGGCATTCCTCTGCCATTTGATGAAAATTTTGTTACATATGTTTGGTTTGATGCGCTGATAAACTATCTATCTGGTCTGGGTTATCCTGAAGGAGAGAGATTTAAGATATTTTGGCCTTATGCCCATCATATAATTGCCAAGGATATACTGAAACCCCATGCCATTTACTGGCCATGTATGCTTAAGGCAGCAGAAATAGAGCCTTATAGACATCTAAATGTTCATGGATACTGGAATGTTGAAGAGGCAAAGATGTCTAAAAGCTTGGGAAATATTGTGAGACCTTTGGACATCGTGGAAAAATACGGTTTAGATGCTTTTAGATACTTCCTTATGAGAGAAATGGTATTTGGTTTGGATAGCACCTTTAGTGAAGATGCTATTGTGAATAGGATAAATGCTGATCTGGCAAATGATCTGGGGAACCTGTTTAGAAGAAGTCTCACCATGGCAGAAAAATATCTATCTGGTGAACCACCGGTATGTCATGAGATTACAGAAGACGAGAGAGATATAAGAGAAAAGACCTTAGCCTGCATAGAAGAGTATGAAGGTTTTATGAAAAACTTTATGTTTCACAGGGCACTTATCTCTATATGGGAAGTAATAAGTCTACTAAATAAATACATTGATAGAATGGCTCCTTGGGAACTTGTAAAGAAGGATAAAAAAAGACTCTCCACTGTGATGTATCACATAATAGAACCCTTAAAGATAATATCGGTACTCTTGTGGCCTTTTATGCCTTCTTCTACAGAAAAGATGCAGGAGATGTTGGGTCTGAAGAAGAAAGGTGCAGATATAAGAATAGAAGAAATAAAAGAATGGGGAAGGCTAAGTTCTGTTCATTTAAGCAGAGGAGAGGCACTTTTTCCGAGAATAGAAGCAAAAACATCAAAAAAAGAGGAAAAGAAAAAGGATAAAAAAGGAAAAGAAAAAGGAAATCTTATAAGCATAGATGACTTTTCCAAGATAGATCTTAGAGTAGGAAAGATATTAGCGGCAGAAAAGATACCAGGATCCAAAAAACTTCTTAAGCTGAAAGTCAACACAGGAGAAGAAAGAACAATTGTGGCTGGTATAGCAGAATCATATAAAGAAGAAGACCTTGTAGGAAGGCTTGTTATTGTAGTATGTAATCTAAAGCCAGCAAAGATATTTGGTATAGAATCCCAGGGAATGCTTCTGGCTGCAAGTGATGACTCGGGCATTCATATAATCACGCCTGATGGAGATGTAACCCCTGGGGCAAAAGTAAAATAACAAGATTTGGTAGTTAATAACTGACCTTATGCAAAAGGGTTTATTTCCGAGCGGGAGATAATAACGAATGCGGTATTGGGGGCAAGGGGATTTTTCGTTTGCTCCGGGTCTGTCGGGCTGGTCTCTTCTGTGACTTATCTGCGGGGGATACTTGCCCCCTCCGCATTCCCGTCACTCAATTGGTAATCAAATACGCTTAGCAATGGGCTTGGATGTCTGGTAAAAGACTATGCTTGTTTTTGAGAGACTTGAGTGACGGGCTGCGGTTTCCCCCACAGATAAGCCACGAAGAGACAACGCCCTTCCGACAGTCGCATCCGAAAAACCCCCTTGCCACTATATACTGCATACAGATAAGACAGAAACTTGTAAGGTCAGTAAATTTTTTATTTATTTAGAGAGAAGTCATCTAAGTGCTTATTATAAAAGCATAAAAACAATAAAAGTGATTTATTTTTCCTCGAGAATTGCTGAAGGAGCTATTTAGAACCTGACAAATTTTTTATTTCTTTTTATAAGCTGAAGCAGACTTTATAATATAAGTTTTATTAAGGCTCTCTATTGAGTAAAAACAGCTTCACAGCAAAAATTTTTATTTATCAGGAGTTTAAGACTGTGGGAAATTTTTTCTTCTTTTATCTAGGCAAACATAGGGAGCATCGGAGTAAAAAATCTTCTCTTAGGATCTCTCTTCTGAGGTTATGCAAGTTATGGAGAAACCATAATAGGTGCTCAAAGACTACTGGGGATAATAACAACAAAGAGAAAAGCATAAGTAGAACATTAGTATTCTTAGTCATATTATTCTTTTTATTCTTTTGCATTTTTATACTACAGCACTTGTGTTCACCAGTTATAATCATCAATATTAAACTTAAGCTAACTGATGTTACGCACAACATAATTTTTTTAGTCCACACATAGCAACAAGATTAGCCTTGATAAGTATCTTAGCCCTAAGTGCAAAATGGTTTAAATGATGCTTAATTTTTAAGCATTCAAACTTAAATACAGCAATCATTGACATAACTATAGTTTTCCGCAAAATTTGATATAATAAAGGTGCTATGAGAGGGGAACGTGTTAAGATTAAGAATGTAAAAGAGATAAAAAACAGATTAAAAGCTGAGAAAGAAGGCAATACTAAAATAAGGCTTATATTTCTTAATCTTATAGCACACGAAGGAGTA
>JAMOPX010000218.1 GCA_027064285.1 Desulfobacterales bacterium
GTTGCACCTGGTATTCTGATATTTAAGTGGTCACTTCAGTCCATAGGAAGGCTTGGATGGCTGGCTTGTTTTGTTTATATTGCATGTGGTGCACTGAGGCTGGCCAGATTCAATGTGCATGCAAGAAATGGAAAAGAGGTTTCTTATTTTAAAGGTCTTCCTATCCCAGCTGCAGCAAGTTTTGTAGCCTGTATTATACTATTTTCTAAGATAATAATGCTCCACTGGAATCCCCTTTTTATCCTTATCTCTGTTTATATGATATCTTTTCTTATGGTAAGCAATATTAATTACTTAAGTCTGAAGGGTGATGAATTAAGTCAAAGAAGACCTTTTAATGTGCTTGTCACTACTGTGCTTTTTCTTGTGCTTATAGCATATAAGCCAAAATTGATCATACCTATTTTGGTCTTGGCTTATGTTATATCAGGGCCTATCCTTTTCCTGTATGGGCTTTATAAAAATAAAAAGATTTCAGTAAAAGCTGAAAAAGTAAGTGTTGGTGGATATGAGGATAACAGGAGGTAGTAGAAAGGGACTTGTACTTGAGTCTCCCAAGGGAAGAGGTATAAGGCCGAGCAGTGATTATATCAGACAGGTAATATTCAACATTATTGGGCATGATCTATCTAACAAAAAAGTTCTGGATCTCTTTTCAGGCACAGGCATACTTGGGATTGAGGCCTTAAGTAGAGGTGCGGAACAGGTGTGTTTTGTAGATAATTCTTCTAATGCATTAAAACTGGTGATAAAAAATCTTCAGATAGCAGGTTTTAAAAATAAGGCTCATGTGGTAAAAAGGGATCTCACAAAAAAGAACTCCTTTAGATTAAAGGGAAAATTTGATATTGTTTTTGTTGATCCCCCATATGATAAGTCGCTTTTAAAAAAAACCTTAGAGATAATGCCTGTTCTTATGCTGTTGCAGGATAATGCAATAATAATTGGGAGGTCTTCTAAAAGAGAATCTCTGTCGTCTTATGTTAATCAGATGAGACTTCTGGATATGAGAAAATATGGAGACACCAGACTGTGGATATATAAATTTGGGAGGGAAGAATGAAGGAAAGGGTAGCCATATATCCCGGAACATTTGACCCTATCACAAATGGGCACATGAGTATAATAAGAAGGGCTTTGGAGATATTTGATAAGCTTATAGTGGCTATCTTGATAAATCCTCAAAAAAAGCCTCTTTTTTCTATAGAAGAGCGGATCTTTATGATAAAAGAGGCCACCAAAGGAATGGGAAATGTGGAAGTAGACACTTTTGAGGGTCTTTTAGTGGACTATGCTGTAAAAAAAGAAGTAAATGTTATAATAAGAGGTCTTAGAGCTACCTCTGACTTTGAGTTTGAATTTCAGATGGCACTCATGAACAGAAAGTTGAACCGTTCTGTTCAATCTATATTTCTCATGACAGACTATAAATGGTTATATGTAAGTTCCAGTATAATAAAAGAAGTATCCAGTTTTGGAGGCGATGTAAAAGGACTTGTTCCTGATATAGTCAATGAAAAACTAAGAGAAAAGTTCAGGCAAAAATCGGAAGGAGGTAGATCATGACAGTTACAAAAGAGGTGCTTGTAAACAAGATATATGATGAAGTAGGGCTCAGTAAATCCGCTTCTAAAAAGGTAGTAGAGGCATTGATAGAGTTAATAAAAGAGAGCTTAGAAAGAGGAGAAAATGTTCTTATAAGCGGTTTCGGGAAGTTTGTAGTGAAAGAGAAAAGACCCCGTCGAGGAAGAAATCCCCAAACAGGTGAAGAGATCCAGTTAAAAGGCAGAAGAGTAGTTACATTCAAGATCTCAAGTATATTAAAAAAGAAAATAAATCAATCTTAAAGGGCAATTATAAAGGTGTCTTTAAACCCTATTTCTCTAAGCTTTTTCTCTATAAGATTTGCCTTTCCAAGGCTTTTTGCACCCGACACAATAACTCTATAAAGAGGGTTGGCATATCTGTCTGTCCCTACATGTATTTCTACATGTTTAAATATTACACTGAGTCTGTCCACTAATCTCAATGCATTCTTTCTGTCCCTGAATGCCCCTACCTGAACCCCAAATCTGCCTGTTTTAGTATCCACAACTTCTACCGCAGTTTTCACACCAACAGGAGATTTGATCTTTCCCATTTTTTTACCCAGCACAACAATTTCCACAGGTGCTGTTCCAGGTCCTATCATTCCTATGTCTTTTGCTGCTCTATAAGATAAATCTATTATCCTATTTTTTACAAATGGACCTCTGTCATTTATTTTCACTATTGTGGTTTTATTGTTTCTTAAATTTCTCACCAACACATATGTTCCAAAAGGAAGAGTTTTATGGGCAGCGGTTCTTTTGTACATATTGTATATTTCACCACTTGCGGTCTTTTTTCCATGAAATTTTTTTCCATACCAAGAAGCTATACCTCTTTGAACAAGATCGGGTATAGTGCAATATCTGCTTTTATGAATAACATAGCACTTTATCCTTTTTGAAGGAAGTAGCATTATTTTATAGATAGGATAATAAGAGACCTTGATTTCCTTTTTTCCGCATCCTGAAAAGGATATAAGAAATAGCAAAACAAAAATTATTTTGATTATTTTTCTTTTTTGCACGGAATCCTTACTCCGAAAAATTCATCGCACCATTTAGCATAGTTATTTAGAATATTTTGTAGTCTTTTTCTATAATACTCAACCTCTTCAGAAGATGAAAATCTAGAAGGGACTAATAAGGGATTACCTTGTCTTATTACTATTTTTGAAAAAGGCTTTGGGATGATGTATCTGTCCCATGAATTAAGAATCCAGAATTTGTTTGAACTCCACATCAATGGAACAATAGGAGCACCACTTTTGCTAGCAATTAATATAGGTCCTTTTTTTGCAACTCTGGGCGGACCCAAAGGCCCATCTGCTAATATTCCGATAGACTTGCCTTGTTTTATATGCTCAATCATCTGCCTGAATGCCTTTAATCCTCCTCTGGTAGATGATCCTCTTACACATCCAAAACCTAAATGTTCTGCAATTCGAGCTCCGTATTCTCCGTCTCTGCTTTGGCTAATCAAAATAATAGGGCTTTTCTTTGCAAGATACCTTGCAAAGAAAAACATCCTTTGATGCCAGCTTACATAAATACATGGTGCTGAGGCATCTTTTCCTTCGATATATATTATGGAGCAGGTGCTAAGAAGAGCCTTTATTAAGGATGTTATAAAAGGAGGAACAAGATTTAACAAAAAAGGATCATACCATCTGAACACACCTTTAACAATCAATATCCCTCTATTCTTTTCAGTTTTCTGATAATGTTATTTCTAAGCCAATGATAGTCGAGCCATTCCTCAGGATTTACAAATATTCCATTTACCAAGATGCTAAAGTGAAGATGATCACCCCCTGCAAGTCCGGTTTGTCCTGTGAGGCCTATTATATCCCCTTTTTTTACTTCCTGTCCTTTTTTTACATCAATCCTACTTAGGTGTCCGTACAGAGAAAAGATTCCTTGCCCGTGATCAATAATTACTGTAAGACCATATATTCCCATTATTCCTGTATATATGACCCTTCCGCTGTTGGAGGCAGATACAGATGCATTTGCAACAGACGCCAAATCAATACCTAAATGTACCTGATGGTCTATGCACTTACCTTTATAAAAGTAAGCTCTATGATCTCCAAATCTGGCTGTGCATTTTGAGTTCCTTAGATATATCCATGCCCCTTTCCACAACCTCTTATGAGAGGTTTTTGAAGTAAGCTCTTTTATTAATCGATTATTTTTCTTTCTAAATTCTCTGTTTATTTTCAAAAACTTGTCTATATCCCTTGCGTTTTCAGGAAAGGCCAGATGAGAAAAAAAAGGAAGTACCTTTTTCAAGAAACTGTCTGTTATGATTATACTCCTTTTTCTAAAACTTCTCTTTTTGATTCTATAGTAAAACCTAGCTATAGCTTTATTTCCTGCCCTGTCCTCAGCCCATATATAAAAATCTACAGGAAATTTAATATCATATGGTATACCGATATAGCAAACATAACGCTTAAATCTTTTGGAAGATGTGCCTATTGGATATGCGGGAAAGAAGAACTTGTTCAGATATATTCCGGTACTTACAGTATCTTCTGAGACTTCATAAGTAATAAGCCCTGATCCACCTACTGAAAAATAATTCAGCCTGCTTAAAGGAACTATCTGAGGATGAATGGTGTCTATTTTTAACTTCTTGGTAAGAAGTTGTAAGTTCCCTTTGAAGCTGTTTCTCTTTGAGTAGTCCCAGGCATAAATCTTCAAGGTAATATCTCCATCTGAAAATCCAAGTTTTAAGGGATTTAAAAGTACCTGATTTGTATATCTGTGTGTTCCTTTTCTGTTAAGTAAACCAGAATAAGAAAAACTTTTATCAAAAAAGATTTTCTTTTTCTTGCCTTGAATTAACTCTATCTTTATTCTTCTAATACCCATTTTCCTGTCTGATACAAAAAGAACAAATCTTTTTGAAGAGGAAAGATAGAGTGGAAGTCCTTTTACTTTTATGCATGGAGCTTCTTTTTCAAAAAACATCCACACAAGATAAGCAGAAAGGATAACAAGAATAGAAATCAAGCTTATTACGAAGCTGTTTTTATATGAACCTGTTTTCCACAATATATCTCTCCTATTTAAACCAGATAGAAAGCACTATAATTGCAAAAGATGGTAGCCATATCCACATAAATTCACTTTTTGCTACAATCTTTCCCCATTCACTAAAGAAGTCTTTTAATGTTAAAGGACATGCTACCAGAGGCTTCCAAGGAAACAGATATCTTTTCTGTGAAAATGGAGAAAAAAAGGCTACTCCCATACCTCCTGCTGTCATGGCATCTAATATTCCATGACTCATGGTAATAAGAAAGAATATGCTTTCGTAGAAAAACCAGCTTACAGAAAAAAGCCTTGCCTCAGGAAAATATAAATAAACAATTGTGCTACTAAGCAAAATAGCAAATAAAATAGAATGAAAAAAGCCTCTATGTCCAAAGAGACTTTTGTATGGTATGCCAAGCGCAAAAGAAAGCCCATCTATATCAGGAAAACAGGAGGCAATAACAGATAACCATACAAATGAATGATCTGGATGTTTTGTAGAAATAGCAATCCCCACTGCCAGCCCTACTACTGCATGAGATACAAGAGAAGGCAAATTTTTCTCCTTAAATTACCTTGTTCAGCGGGTATTCTATTATATCTTGTGCTCCTGCTTTTATTAACTTTGGAATAAGGTCTCTTACCTGCTGAGAGTTTACTACTGCCTCTACAGAAAGCCAATCAGAATTATAAAGGCCCGCAACAGTGGGAGCTCTTAGGCTCGGAAGTATATTTATAACCTCATTTATTTTATCTTTTGACACATTCATCTTAAGCCCTACCATGCTCTCTGCCCTGAGAGCGCCTTTAAGTAAAAGGGCTATCTGCTCTATCTTTGACCTTTTCCAAGAATCTTTCCATGCCTCTTTATTTGCAATGAGCTGAGGATTTGTCTTCATAAATTCATAGATTATCTTAAGTCCATGCGCCTTTATTGTGCTTCCTGTTTCTGTTACCTCCACAATGGCATCCACAAGACCTGAGGCAACCTTTGCCTCTGTTGCTCCCCATGAAAATTCCACATCCACATCTATATTTCTCTCCTGAAAGAACCTCTTAGTAAACCTTACAAGTTCTGTGGCAATCTTTTTTCCTCTGAGATCTTCTAAGCTTTTTATGTCAGAGTCTGCCCTTACTGCCAAAACCCATCTTGCAGGCTTATTGCTTGTTTT
>JAMOPX010000219.1 GCA_027064285.1 Desulfobacterales bacterium
TGAAAGAGGCATCTTAGGAACATCACATTTTACAAGATATCTTTCAAAGGCCTCCTTTCTGGACCTTACAATACCCTTCTCTATCATATAATCAGCAATATGAGGTCTTCCAAGAGATCCATTTGCTTTGTTCTCTATAAGCTCTATATCCCTGTACGTAAAAGGAGCAAAACCATCTTTTACAAGTTCATGATTGAGCTTTTCTAATATCTTTTTTGCTCTAAGCTTCCTGTATTCTCTTAATTCCTTAAGTCTTTGCTTTAATCTATGATCATTAATGTCAAATCCATAACCAAGTATATCTAAGGAAATCGCTTTTGTTCCATATTCAAACCTAATATTCAATTCTACTCCTGTGATATAGTGGACATTATGAAACATTGCAAGTGCTTTTGCCTTTTCTTGGCAATCAATAGAATCATGATCTGTAATAGATACTAATCTTATACCTCTTTTAGACACTTCAACAAATATCTCTTCTAATGTCATCTTTCCGTCAGAGCAATCCTTAGAATGGATATGAAGATCAATCTTTGAAAAGGCGGGCATTATACGTCATGATCTCCAGAGCTGGCTTCTAACATTTCTCTTTTATAATACCTATAATAATAAAGTACCTTTTTTACATATCTTCTTGTCCTTCTAAAGGGAGGAATACCTTTATAAATCCTTACCCTTGTTACTCCAGCATTATATGCTGCAAGAGCAAGCTCAACATTGTTATCAAACATAATAAGAAGTTTTTTAAAGTACCTTACCCCTGCTTCTATATTAAATTCAGGATCAAAAGGATCTCTTACCCCCATTGCTTTTAATGTTACAGGCATAAGCTGCATTAAGCCTTTTGCTCCTTTATAAGAAACAGCCTTTGGATTAAAAGAGGATTCAACCCTTATTATTGCTTTAATTAAAGCAGGATCAACATTGTAACGACTTGCAATCTTTACTATAATTTCATGTAAGCATCTTTTTTGTCTTTTTCTTTTAGCAATAGCAACAGCATTTTTATTATTAACATTAACATTAATATTAATAGAATTAATAGAATCTAGTTTGGGATTTAATGCGGTTGAAGGATCTTTTATTTTTTGAACAATTTTTTGCACTTCTATAATATCTTTTTTGTTGTATCTATAACATAGCTCAAAAGGATACATCACCTTGAAAAGCAAAAGAATAATAATAGCAAATCTTCCCCAAATTTTTATAAACTCTTTTATGTTTTTATCTTCCATTATTAATACTTATTAATAAAAAATAATTTAAATGCCTCAGAACTATACCATAATAAAAATATTTACGCAATAATATTCATGCTCATTCACAGCAAAAGACCATCTATCTATCAGCAATCAAAATTCCATTTGTAATCTACCAAAAGTAACAATCTTATCTCTTTCTTGATCCACATCCTGATTAAAAGGTATTCTTCCTCCATTCTGAACACCTTGAAAATATCCGCTTATGCTATCCATAAGATGTGCATATGCAAATCCTACATCTAACCTTAGTAAATCGGTTAACTTATATGTACACATTCCAATAAGGTCTATTCCTAACATACTATCCCTTCCTTCAGAAGAATGTGTATTCCCAAACCAACCTGCAGCTGTATATCCTGAAAATTTATCTGTCAATGGAAATTCATACTTTGCTTGCACAGTAGTAAGTCCAAGACCATTATTAGATATATTGACCGCATCAAAGTCAAAACCTGTATCTGTAGGTCCTTGGACAGTCAATATACCCGTATATCCCCAATAACCAAATGTCTTGGAAAAAGCCATAGGAGGCAAAAAACCTTCTCCATCTTTATCTCCAGTAGCATGGGATAAAAGTAAGCTAAATTTGCCATGATTAAGTTTTCTTGTTAATTCTGCAAGCAGAGCTATACCATTAGCATCTTCATTTGTGCCTATGAGTTTTTTGTCTGTATATGAAGCAGCTAAAAATCCGTTAATTTTCCATCCCATTATAAGAGGAAGAGAATAAGCAAATCCAAAATTGTAGTGCCATGCATCATCTTTACCATAAGAAGCATCTTCCTGCAGATTAAGAGCTGTTCCACTAATTATAAAAGAGTATCCATTAATATCCATTATATAATCGGCTTGGTAGTGTAAAAAATCATCTTGCGCCACATCCTCTTCCCCTTCTTTCAAATCTGCCGCAAAAAATCTCAGCTTTCCTTTTAAAACTGGCACTTCTAAGCATGCAGCAAGAGGATTATAGTCCCAATCACTTGAAAAAAACGCATCATGGAAGTAATCATGAAGAGGTAAGATGCCTGCTTGCAATACAGATTTGTTTCCAAATAAATATGTTATAACTGCATGTCTTACAGAAAGGCTGGTGCTTTTGCCGCCTAACCTCAAATCTGTTGTTGTTACATTATCAGATACATGCTGAAGCTCTATCTGTAAGTGGGTCCTAAGATTTTCACTAAAAACAAAATCTATATTTTGCCTTATTCTTAAGCGCGCTGCTCTTTGATCGTCATGATCTCCCTGGACATTATTTTTCTCATTTCTGGCATTATAAAAATTTATTCTGTATTGACCTCCAAATTTTACTACAACATTACTTGATCTTTCTTTGCATCTTACTTGAATAAGTTGCTTTCTTTTTCTTTCTCTGCTTTCTCTTTCTTTTTTCAGCAAGCGTTTTAATTCATCTATTTGTCTTTGCAAATATTCTATTTTTTCTTCAATACTCATCTGCTTTTTGTTTTGAACATAATCTGCTGGAAATCCTATTGAAATATTCATACAGATAAACAGTACCAAGCTGATAATAAAGATTCTAAATACCTTCATAACAATCCCCTCTTTTTGTTACTACAGCTATATATCTATATAAGAATATATAAATATAAACATATTCTTATTTGTCAACAGAAAAATGGTCAAGTCCACAATGAGGCTATCTGACTTTTTTGGCTGGTAACAATAGATATGTCATAAAAAGAGCCTGCTGATAACCAATTATCAGCAGGCTCTTTTACTTTAGAATATCTTTATTCAACTTTTGGTCTGGGCAACATGCCTGCCAATTTTGCTATTTCAGGAACCCTGTGTTCCCATTCTATTGCCATAAGATGAACACCAGCAACCCCTTCCATCTCTCTGAGTTCCTGAATCTGCTCCACAGCTATCTTTATTCCTTCCTCAGCTGCTTTTCCCTTCCCTGCTCCTTTAAGTCTTTTTATCAGCTCCTCTGGCACTTCCATACCAGGAACCTGTGTTGCCATATATCTCGCCATACCAACACTTTTAAGAGGGGTTATTCCTGCAAGTATATAACATTTTTCATGCAGACCCATATCCACTACTCTTTTCATAAATTCCCTAAATCTATCCATATTGTAAATACATTGGGTCTGAATAAAGTCGGCACCAGCTTCTATTTTCTTTGCCAAACGATACACCCTGAACTCTAACGGCTCTGCAAATGGGTTGCATGCAGCCCCAATAAAAAGCTTAGGAGGTACATCTATCTGCTCTCCATTTAGAAACTTCCCCTCATCTCTCATCTTTTTAACCATGCTTATTAACTGTATCGAGTCAATATCATATACATTCTTTGCTTCAGGATGGTCACCAAATCTTTGATGATCTCCTGAAAGACATAACATATTTTTTATACCATGTGCAGAAACTCCTAATATATCACTCTGCATGGCAAGTCTGTTTCTATCTCTGCACACCATCTGAAAATTAGGATCCAGACCTTCTTCCTTTAATATAAGACAGGCTGACCAACTGGACATTCTTACCACTGCGGTTTGATTATCTGTTACATTCACTGCATCCACACATCCTTTTAGATGCTGGGCTTTTTTTCTGACTGCTTCCACATTTGCACCTCTTGGAGGCCCACATTCTCCTGTAAAAGCAAAGTGGCCAGCCTTCAGTACCTTTTCCAAATTACTTCCAGATTTATATTCTGTCATTTTACCAGCTCCTCCCTGACCATTTTTCTTGGTCCGCCGTCCCTTGCAGTAAGCCAACTCTTAGGTGGCCTTATTTTTAACAGTTCATCTAAGCGACCTTGTGCCATCATCTTTCTCACTATCTTATCCCATATACAATCTATTTCAGGTGATACTTCACATTTTCCGTGATTAGATCCTCCACATGGTCCATTCATAAGGCTCTTTGAACAGCGGGCAATAGGACACATACCACCAAAATAATGAATTACACACTGACCACATCCCGCACATCTTTCTGCCCATACTCCATGCTCTATTGCACCACCCATAAATCTTGTATTAACACCGGGAAAGACACGAATTTCTGGATACCTTTCTGATATAAACTGTGGCCCAACTCCACATGCAAGAGATACTATTGCCTCATAGTTCTGAACAATATTCCTCAACTCTTCTATGTACTCAGGATCACATTGCCTCTCCAAGGTTATTTCTCCAACCTCCACATCTTTCCCCTTTTTCTTCTTAGCAATACGAATAGCAGAAGCAAGGATTGCCACCTCTTTTGCTCCTCCTACATTGCACACGGTGACACATCCTTTACATCCTACTACTAAAATCTTGTTAAAACCATCTATCATCTCCAAAATTTCCTTTATTGGCTTTGCTTCAGCTACTATCATCTTTCCACACCTCGCAAATTAATATATTGGACCTAATTCCTTTGCCTTAGTAAGCATTTCATTAGCTACATTGACAAAATCCTGTCCTTTTCCTGCATAAAGGCTGAAAACCTCTAATCTTTGAGGTTCAATTCCCATCTGTTCAAGCATATTTTTCAGGTACGCCACTCTATTTTTGAGCTTTAATATCCCATTTATATATTGGCAGCTATCTTCTTGACATCCAACCACATATACCATATCAGCACCATTTTCAAAGGCTTTTAGCAAGTGAAGTATCTCTATCCTTCCTGTGCATGGCACATTTATTAATTTTATATTTTCAGGTAGAAACAGATTTAGCTTATTAGAGATACTTGCTGCTGAAGAGGCACAATTGGAACAATAAAAAGCCACGATCTTGGGTTTGAACTCTTGCATCTTTCACTCCTTAACTATGCTATTTGTTTTAAAAGAATAGCTGGTGCTTGAACCAGCATTTCATCACTGCAATAAGACATCTTTATTGCCTTACCCGGACATTCTGATACACAGATACCACATCCTTTGCACAGCAGAGGATCAATAAATGCTGCGCCTCTTTCATGGTCAATATAAGGAATACCAAAAGGACATGTTCTTACACATGTGCAGCACACAGCACATTTTCCTGGATCAACCTCTGCTACTGCACCGCCCTTAAGTAGATATTCTGATTTCAACAGACTTATTGCCTTAGAAGCAACTGCCTTTGCTTGCGATATACACTCTTTTATATCCTTTGGATAATTTGCAACCCCTGCTATAAAAACACCTTCTTTTGTGGAATCCACAGGCATCAACTTTTCAGGAGATGCTGCAAAGAAACCATCTTCATCCAGCTCTAAGCCAAATATTTCTGCTATTTCTTTATTTGTTACAGGCTCAATTGCAGTCTGAAGTGAAACAAGATCAGCTTTTATAAGAATATCTTTTTGTAACACAGGATCAAATACTATCACATCTACCATCCCATCATCTGATTCCTTGAGCACAGGCTTTTTATCAAGTTCATATCTTATAAAAATAACCCCTTTTTCGCGCGCTTCTCTATAAAGCAATTCTTTAAAACCAGGGGTCCTTAT
>JAMOPX010000220.1 GCA_027064285.1 Desulfobacterales bacterium
ATAATGAATTAGTTAAAGCAATCCCCATCACATAGGCAAAGGCATGGATATAGGATTTTCCTTTTATTTGATCAGATCTTGCACCAAAATAGGAAACAGTTATGGGAATAAGAGGATAAACGCAGGGGGTCAGGTTAAGTCCTATGCCACTTAAGAATATAAGAAACAAAGAAAAAAACTTTTGGATCATACAGGCCTTCCTAATGCAAGTCCTTTTTTTACTCCTTCTATCTGGACTCTCAGGTATTGCTCTTTTTTCTCATCTGAACAAGGAAATATTACTTTTATGTAATTATCTGTAATTCCTTTAAAAAATCTATTCTGATGTTTAGATTCTACCACTACTTCAAATATTTTTTTATTACATAATTCTATGAATTCCTCTCTTTTTTTCTTTCCTACCTCTCTCAGAAGCTTTGCTCTTTTTTTTATTATCTCTGGTGATAGTTTATCTTTAAAATGAGAAGCTGCTGTCTTTGGCCTATCAGAATAAGGAAATACATGAATATAAGACAATGGAAGTCCTTTTACTAAGGAGAGTGTATTTTTAAAAGCATGTTCATCCTCTCCTGGAAATCCCACCATTACATCTGTTCCTATTCCTGCAAGAGGTATCTTTTCTTTAATTTTTCTTACAATCTCACTAAACTGTTCCCTTGTATACTTTCTATTCATTCTGCTCAGTATTTTGTTATCTCCACTTTGAAGTGGTATGTGAAAGTGTTTACATAAAAATTCTTGTTCAGCTACCAGCTCTATTAGAAGGTCTGAGACTTCATTTGGTTCAATAGAGCTGAGTCTTATCCTCACAGGATACCCTTGCTTGCCAATTTCCTTTAGAAGATCTTCCAGACTCTCTCCTGTGTCTATCCCATATTTTCCTAAGTGTATTCCCGTCAATACAATCTCTTTGTATCCTTTTTCTGATAGCTGTTCTATTGAGTAAAGCACATCTTTTATTTTCATACTCCTGTAAGGTCCTCTGGCATACGGAACAATGCAATAGCTACAGAAGGATTCACATCCATCCTGGATCTTTAAAAAGGCCCTGCTTCTATTGAAGAATCGGTCTGATCTCATGCATATAAAAGGCTCTATCTTGGAGAATGTTTCCACTAAAAGTTTAGTATCTGAGTAAGAGAGCCTGTTTATCAGCTCTGGTATCTTTTCTTTTCCCTTGTTACCTATGATCAGGTTTATTCCTTTTATGCTAATAATTTCTTCTGGATATACTTGAGGATAACAACCAGTTACTATAACATATGCATTCGGATTTTCCCTTATTGCCCTTCTTATCTCCTGTCTGCACTGATGAGATGCCTTTTGGGTTACGATACAGGTATTTATAATAACAAGATCAGCAGGTCTTCCTTTTTCAACTTTTTTAACTTTTTCCCAACCGGATTTTTGGAGTTCCTGTTCTAAGAAGGCAGATTCACATTGATTTACCTTACATCCTAAGGTAATGATTTTAAAATAAAACATGTAAGATTTAAGATTAATTAATACAATTTGTTTTTATCAAATTTTACTTTCATTGCCTTTACAGGGCATATAATTACACAGAGTTCGCAAGCGCTACATTTTTTATTATCAAAGACGACTTCCATGTCTGGTCTTTTTATATATAAAGCACCAGTTGGGCAGACCGCTGTGCACATACCACAATGGATACACAGATTTTCATCTTTTTTTATCTCCTGTGCTACTGTTTCCACTTGGATTCCGAGACTTTTGAGATACTTTATTCCCTTTTGAAAATTCTTTCTATCTCCGCTCAGCTCCATAACCATAAGCCCTTCTTTTCTGGGGTAAATGGTGGCTTTAAGAATGTTAAATGTGAGATCAAACTTTTTTACCAAGTTTACTACGATGGGTTCTCCCACTCTTTTTTTGGGAAATCTCAAGACAAGCATCTTAGAAAACATCTCTTCTAACCCCTTGCTCTTTTTATAGCCTTTTTAAAACCATCCAATGACCTTTCTATAAGGCTTTCAGATATGCAGTAAGCTATCCTAAAATGACCTGGCCCACCAAATCCACTTCCAGGAACAGTTAGTATTCTTTCCTCTTGTAGGATCTGTACAAACATTTTATCATCTTCTATAGGAGACTTTGGAAATATATAAAATGCTCCATCAGGCCAGATAAGTTCATATCCAAAAGAACTTAAAGCTGAACAGAGCAAGTCTCTTCTTTTTTTGTATTCTTTGACTGGGGCTGGTTCTCTTAATACATACGGAATAACCCTTTGCATAAGAGCTGGCGCATTTACATAGCCAAGTATTCTATTGCAGAGAGTAAACGCTGCTATTAACTGTATCTTGTCTTGTATCTCAGGATGTACAGCTACATATCCGATTCTTTCCCCAGGAATGGACAGATGTTTTGAAAAAGAAGTAACAAGGATGCTTTCCTTATAAAAGGCGAATATATCAGGCACATCTCCTGTATATGAGATGTTTCTGTAAGGCTCATCAGATATAAGATATATTGGTCTGCCTATTTTTTGGCTATAATACATAAGCAAATTTCCAAGCTCTTTTAGTTCTTGAGCCTTATATATTCTTCCTGTTGGGTTATTAGGAGAATTTATTATTATGGCCTTTGTGTTTGAATTTATAGCGTCAGCAATGGAATCTAAGTCTAAGGAGAAATCTTCCTTTGTTTTCACCTTTTTGGCTATTCCTCCGTGGTTATCTATATAGAAGTCATATTCTACAAAATAAGGACTTGGAATGATTACTTCTTCTCCTGGATCAAGGATCGACTTAAGCACTATATTGAGACCCCCTCCTGCTCCAACAGCTATTATTACATCCTCTGGAGCAAAACCTATTCCTCTTTCTTCTGTAAGGAATTTTGAAACCGCTTTTCTGGTTTCCCAAAATCCAGCGTTTGGCATGTATCTATGCAAGTCAGATCTTTTCTCCTCCATGAGCTGGACTAATATTTCATTAAATTTAGCAGGAGGTGCTAAGTCAGGATTTCCAAGACTAAAGTCAAAGACATTTTCTTCTCCATATACTTTTTTTAGTTTTTCCCCTTGTTCAAACATCTTTCTGATCCAGGAGGACTTTTCTGTATAATGAGCTATTTTTTTTGCAGTTCCCATTCCTACACCTTTTTATTTTTTTGCAATTATTGATATTATTCTTAAAATGGTCAATAAAAATTCAAAAAATCCTTTCTTTTGTATCTTTTCAATCTTATTCCAATACTGGTTTAAAATACTCCTTTTTTCTATGCTTTTTTATTAATGATCTGTCTATCGTTCTCATATCTGTATCTTCTCAATTGCCTTTTAATATTGGTTATATTATACCAATACCAATTAGATATTCTTTTTATAAATTTTCAACTAAAGAGCTATTACCCAGCAATTTCTTTGGTGGTAATAAGTTTATATCCAAACTTTCCTAAAGGGTTATTTTAAATCAGTATTGGTATTATTATCTCATCTACTATGAGAGAATATATAAGCCTGTTTAAAAAGATTTTTCGAACATGGTGCTTATAATAATGATACGCCATTCATCCCATAGCTGAAGCCTATGGGACGAATGGCGTGGATTTTTTGGATAAGGGGGATTTCTTTCCCTCTCTTTTTTTAAAGAGATTTTTTTTGCAAAAGATACATTGCAATACCTGCTATACCAAATATATATCCAAGTCCTGCAATAACATCTCGTGAAGTTATCTTGGGTTCTTTAAGCTCTGCTAAGTCTCTTTTTATAGGAGCAAGCTGGTGTGCCATAACCTTTGATATAATTTCTTCAAGCTCTTTTTCAGAAATACCTTTTGTTTCTGCTGAACTGTTGACTGTTTTTTGAACTTGAGATGTTTCCTCTATTTGTTTTGCAGGGGCTATCTCATCCGCCTTTATGATCCAGAAGTTTTTATGTCCCATTTCTGCATTGCATATAATTTTTAGGTCCCAATTGTTTTTTAAGGCATTCTCTGGAATCCTAAAGCTTACATGTCCTTTTTGGTCTGTTTTTGTCTTTAAAAGAAGTTCTCCTGTTTGAATAGATTTAACAATGATTTCTCCATTTTTTACAGGGCCACCAGGGGTAAACTTTGCTGAGCACTCTATTTTGTCTCCATTTACATAGCAAAATATGTTTATCCTATGACAGAATCCAGAACTTGAAATAAGAGGTATTATTAAAACAAGCAGAAGGATTTCTGGTTTTATCCTTTTTATAAAGGATACAGCTATAGAGGTAATAATTCCCTCAATAATCATTATAGGAATGTGGGCTAAGAGAATTACTTTTGCTGCTGATGCAAATCCCTTTTCTGAAAAATAAAGTGCCAATGCCACAAGAATACCTGCCCCAAATACCGCACCCGCTCCTCCAATAAATCCACCAACAAGGTTAAGCCATCTGTTTTCTGCTTTTATCATAGGCTTGCATATATAGTACATAAGCAGGCCTGGAAGAGCCATGTTTGCCGTATTTACTCCCAGCACAGTTAATCCTCCAAACTGGAATAGTATTGCCTGAAAAAACAAGGCTACCAGAATCGCAGGGAATATTTTTAATCCCAAAAGCAATCCTATAAGCCCATTTAATATAAGATGCACACTGCTTGGGCCTAAGGGAATATGGATAAGGGAGGCAACAAAAAATGTAGCAGTAAGTATGGAGACCTTTGGAATTTCTTCATTTTTCATATTCCTGAGGCCAATAGCAGTGAATCCTGCACAGATTATGCCTCCCCCCATTAATACTGGTGCAGACAAAACACCTTCAGAAATATGCATTTCTTCCCCCTTTACTTACTGGCTTGGCCATGGGAGAAATTTTACCCATATAACTGCTCCAAGCTCTACTTCCTTGTCTTTTCCATTATGCTTTATTGTATATGGCGCTGTGCTCAATGCAGAAAATGACCACCATCCAGGATATGGAGGACAGAAAGAGAAATATCCCAGTTCATCTGTTTCTACAACCTGGGTTACCATATACTCATTTGGTGCTTTTATCTTTCCTTCCTTATTATAATATTCTATCTCCACTGTTCTGTAAGGAGCAGGTTTTCCATGAAAATATACCCTTCCTCTAAATACATTTCCTGCATAAAGACCAAATGGTCTTGTTACAGGGACTATTTCAGTCTCTAATCCAATGGGTTTATTCCATCCTTCCTCCTCTCCAAATGCTGCCACATAGGTTTTTGTTATATGCTTTATATAATGATCTTCTGCTGGCTCCCAATAAGGCTTGGGAATCATGTATATACAATAAACTCCAGGTCTTTTTATTTTGTAATCAAGTTTCCATGCCTTATGATTAAGATGAGATGTTGGTCTTAATAAAGAAGTAATTACATTTATGCTTCCATCTGTCATGTTCATTATTACTGCTTTTTCTGGTTTTACTAAATTCATGCTATGCTGTTCAAATGGATGGGTAAATGCAAATAAAATAGCTACTGTTCTATGAAATTGATCACATACAGTTCTGGATGGAATCACTGCACCAAAGTGAGCAGTGCAAATAGAAGGCAGTAAAATCAGCAAAAAAGCCAAATAAAACTTTGATTTTTTCATGACACACCTCCTCTTTATATTTTTTTAAAAACTAAACTCACCTCTTACCATACCTGCCCAGATGTCATTGTTATCATTGTTTCCAAGTGGATTTTCCACATATTGCAGATCAAGGGTTAAGGCGAAGTTATCTGAAAATACAAACTT
>JAMOPX010000221.1 GCA_027064285.1 Desulfobacterales bacterium
GGCACATTTTTTAGCTCTTTTATTTCTCTTTTTTTCTGCTTCTTGTAAAATTCATCAGTATTTCTTAAAAGTTCATCCAACTTTACTGGATTTTTTATATTTGCGTCTTTTTCTGGAATACATACTTCTATTGATCCATAGAAAACAGAACCCGGTTCTATTACCTCTAAGATTTGATATGGGCCTCTTGCTGTGCCACTTTGTTTGTGTTTTTTCTGGTTTATTGCATAAACGATCTTTGTTTTTACGCCTTTTAAGGGCCTAAAATCAGATACTTTAACCATTCTGAACGGATCTGTATAAAACCTTCCTTCAAGAAGCAGTTCTTCAAGTTTTTTAGCAGAGATTTTATGTCCTTTTATTTGGATCTTTTTCTTTTTTGAAATCTTATTCAGATAGGCAGTCCTCAAAGCCCCCTTCACTGAGGAGCCAGGAATATATGGCTTTTCGTCATTGGTTAAAAAAGATGTGCGTTTAATCTCAAATCTGTTTAGCTCCTGCTGGATTCTTTTAGTATTTTTTATAGGAATAGAGAGGGTCTTTTTATAATGCTCAACCAATCCTTTACATACCTTTATACTTCTTCCCTGAACTTTTCTTCCTCTCAGGAATTTATACATCTCAAGAAGAGAAGAAATTGTGCCTTTCATGCATATTTCAGAAAATCTCTGCTTGTCTCTTTGATTAAGGCTTTTAAAAAAAGAAATAGGATCAAAAGCTATTATCTTTTGAGCCATTTCATCCATTACAAAACTCATAGGCTCATACACTTCTTCACATCCTATGTGGACAGGAGAAATGACCCTCAAAAAACAATCAAACCTTTCTTTTCTCATGAGATCTCTCCAATTATCAAAGGCAAACAGGGAGAATATCCCTGAATTACTGTCTCAGGCTTTATCTTAGACAAATCCTTGGCACATTTTCCTATGTAGGGCTTTTTAAATATTGAGGCTATATCCTCTGGAACAAAAACAGCTCCTTCATCTGCCATAATAACAGGGTTTTTAAAAGGATTTCTTGAACAGGCAAGCACACTTCCATGTTTTCCAAAGCGTATAAAGGGCCTAAAATAGATCCTTGAAAATGCATCTTTTTGAGGTATTGCCGGAGCCAGTGAATAAAGAAACACTAATGAATTTTCCTCTGCTTTTATTTCTGGAATGCGTAGCTCTTCCCACTCTGCTAAAGAAAACTTTCCCAGTCCTATGGAGGCGTCTTTGCCATATCCCCACTGCCCAATTCTTCTCAGGGCCTCACAGACATTCTCAATGCTCGTGAAAGACTCATCAATAAGGGCAAAGATAACAAGTTCTGTTTCAGGATAAAAAAAGCAAGCCTCTTGTATATATGGAGAAAACTCTCTTGTGCCTGTGGTCTGAGTAAGCCTGTTGATAGTATTGTGTGGTTGAAGAAAGCTTGTCTTAAATCCTATCTGAGGAAGCCATCTCATCTGCTTTTTTGTCTGGGGCGTGGACAAACGGGATATTTCATCTGTGACCTCTTTGTCAGTAAGAAATCTGGTTTTTGAGATGTCTATTTTCAAAGACTCATCTACAATCATCCACTTCTTTTTTTTGTGCTCTTTTGCCAGCAATATCTTTTCGCTTTTTTGCTGAATTGAGTGCGGTATGTAAAAGTATACTGGCAGATCAGGTTTTTTTAATATGTAGTTAGTCTTAGAATTTACAAGCTTTGGAAATGC
Organism: Desulfobacterales bacterium; assembly: GCA_027064285.1. Classification (GTDB taxonomy): domain Bacteria; phylum Desulfobacterota; class DSM-4660; order Desulfatiglandales; family JALVZP01; genus JALVZP01. Next base: position 1,706 of record JAMOPX010000221.1, read on the forward strand.
AGAAGAAAATATCACAAACGGCTTTTTGTCATAAAGATTTATTAGATTTTCAATCCCTCCTTCTACCAAGGAGCTGTCTTCTGCAACCTGCCAGCAAAAGTGTCCAAATATGGTATCTCCTTTTAAAGGAGTGCCAAAACCACTTGTTGGCTTAATAGTAATCTCATATAGTTTCAACTTTCTTCCCCTAAAATGGCATAATTTTCTCGAACTTTTCATTGAGCACTGAATCATCGAACTCAAGCTTTATCCTTCCATAGCCTCTGCTTCCGCTTCCACCGAGATTGTCCATCTCAAGTAATTTCAGGCCTTCCAAAAGAAAATCTTCAAGTTTTTCTTCTCCTTTATTCAAGCACCTGATAGTGATTTGAAACCTGAACTTGGCGCCTGCTGGAACACGCTCAATGAATCTTGGACTTTCTGCTGTCCCTTTGATTCGATTAATGAAATTTTCAGCCTTAACTTCTGTAAAAGACAGGTTGTTTTCAAGGATTTCCTTTTTCCAATTGTCGTCTAAAGGGCAATCTGAAAATGAAGCCCTTGATGGACCAAGCCCATCCTCTTCTTCAATATCTGCTCCACTTACCCCAAAAAGTTTTAATATCTTTTCACATTCAACTTTCTGGTCCTCACTTAAATCTTTACGCTTAAGCAAACTCGCACTCAGAGGCCTGCCTTCTGTATAAGCTATTAAACCGCTTCTCATTTCAAGCAATGCTCTGACCTTTCCTTTTAATGAGGAGCCAGGGATGTACGGTTCAAGGGTATATGGATGCTTTATCACTGGATTGTCTGTTCCACCTATCTTCATTTCTGTGTCTCCAGATCCAATGTGAAGCCCTGTTTTAAGAGTGATTGTGCCGGTAAGTTCTATTATTTTTTGAAGCTTCATGACGCCTCCTTTCTAAAACTAATTTGACGGCATGTAGTATCTATAAAATCCCATAAATGCCTCAAAGAAGTCAGCAAAAACTGAAAGGTCATCAGGGGTCTTTATTTGAGTTACAGATGATCTGATAAAGTCCACAAAGTTTTCAGAAACAAGCCCTCTTCCCTGTGCATAAACAGCTTTGGGAATCAGCATGTGAAGTAATGGAAGAATGTATTCCCAGTTTTGTTGATCCTTCTGCTGGGTTTTTAGCTGATTTAACTTTACTATTTCGTCATAAAATTTTCTGATCTGAGACCTCTTGTTTAATTTTTTGTTTTTATCATAATCTTGTTTTAATTCCTTAGCCAGCTTTTCCGCAGTTTCTGAAAAAAGCTTAGGATCAACAACTTTTCTTTCTCTGTTCTTCCAGAAAGAAGAAATCTTCATTTTTTATACCCTCCTTCTATTGTAAAGGATACTCCACAAGGGTATCTTTAAAGCACTCCCATATTCTATGAGCCAGCTGCTCATAGCTGAAGTAATTTCCCTGACAATACCCTCTCTCTGCTCTTTTTTTAAAGACTTGGCAACATTTCTTTCTGCACTGTAGAAGAGAAGTGCTCTCCATTTTACACAGTGCATATCATCAACATGGATTTCATGGTTCTTAACAAGTCTTTTTTCCTGACCTGCCATTTCCAGAAAATAATTCAGTCTGTAAAGCATGGAGTTATTAATCCAGTCTTTGTTAAGCCAATCTTCCAGTTTGTTTTCTATTTTTATTAGTTCTGAAAGATCATCCCAGCTAACAGTCTCATTAAATACAGTAATCCTGTTTCTTCCTTTATCCTTGGATCTTGCCAATTCCTCTTCCACGCCGTTAGACAGGACATCAACAGGAGTATGGGATTTATTAAGCGTAATCCCAGCAGAGATATGTATGTGCTCGTTGTTACATACATATCTTGAAAAATCCTTCCTGAGAAGAAGCGCAAGCTCTATCATCCTGTTCCATGGGCCTATTAAAAAGAGATCGTCGCCGCCAGCAAACACAGTATAGATGTCATTAAATCTTTTTTCTTTTTTAAGGATATAAGGGAGATATAAGGAAAAGTAAAAATGCAGTTGTCTGCTCAGTGTAGCTATACGGGATAAGGTAAATCTTTCATCTTTTAGACCGCACGCCATCAAAAGTCCTAAATTATCCACATCTGCCTTTAATACACCCAGTGCCTCAATGCCCTGAAATCTTTCTTCGACCTTATTTATTGCTTTACAGGCAATATGCTCCAATGTCTTTGGATCACCAGGCTTTATTTGATCTATAAGCTCCAACTTCTTTTTCTCTCTCTTTTTTCCTTCCAAGATTCGCTCATCTTTTTGATCTTCCTCAGTATATTTTGGAACATAGGCATTTATAAATTTTACGGTAATATCTGAGTCCCTTTCATCCAAATATGCCGTAATATCCCAGTATCTCAAAAGCTTACCTTCTTCAGCCCATTTATTCAGTTTTCCGTTCAGAAAGCATATCTGATATTCTCCAAAGATTGGTTCAAACAGCCTGTTCTCCTTATCTCTTGGTTCAACATCTGCTGTTACTACTGCAAGGCGATTTTTCTTGACCAGATTTGTTCCAATAAATATATGATCCCTACACAAATTGCAGGCAGAGTGTATGTCTTTTACATATTCTGTATTTTCAGCCCTGATACTGGAAGGTCTTTTTCCGCAAAGGGGACATAGTGGGTGCTCAAGCTCATTCACAAAGGCATCTAAGTATCCTTTTACTACACCTCCATAATGGTTGAGATCTATTTTGTTATACTTTTTCTCCTCCATAAGATTGCTTAACTGCTCCCAGACACCAGAAAAGTTTCCTGAAACAAGGTCATCAGGTGTAACCTCTAATGAAGAAAACCCAATGGAATTTTCACCATAAGTAGTTTTTATAAGCCAGTCATTTATCCTTTTCGTGGTCAGCTCAAACGCCTTTTTTGTGCTTTCTGTATTAGGAGCTAATATGACAAATTTTCCTGCCATATCTAAAAGCACGGATATGTGAGGCAGTCCAATTCTGCGGCAGAGCATATCAGCAGCCAGCTCACAAAACAGGGAAACAGCAAAGGATCTGCCTCTTAATATCTTTGAACGATATCTCCTTGTGTCGCCAAATCCTTTGAATATAAAATCCTGAATTCCGTAAAAGTCACCACTTATAAATAAAAACTTTTTGGCTTTATAATCCCTTATATCTTCTATATTAAAGGAGTTGTTTTCTCTATGATAAAGATAAAGCGCTACTGCTAAGGCTGATGTGATCTTTGAATGATCATAAAGAGAGACATCAGGCACAATGTTTCCTGCCCTTGCAGCAGGAATGCAGGAAGTGTATCTCATCATTAAGCTGTCAAAATGCTCAAACCATAAGCAGAGATTTTCCCTTTTATGACTTAGCTGTTTAAGAGCTTCTACAAATTCATCAAACAGATATTCGTATTCCTTGGTTGCCTGATATGTAGATTGGGCAACAGCTTCAGACTTTGGCAGGGGAAAAATGCTGGTGGGTGAAATTTTCATCAATGGATAACAATATCTGTAGTTGCTAATAGCAATCTGTGAATCATCCCTTTCATAGACAAGCCTTTCAAATAGAGGCAACAGTCGTGTTATCTTGTATTCTTTCCACGAAATCTGCTCTGCATTCTGTTTATCGGACATCTTTCTGTCCCAGCCACTGCTTATCCAGTCCGCAATAGTAATTATCCACTGATAAGGGGTTTGAGGAGCATGATGGCCAGCACAAAGATTGATAAAGGAGTCTCCTTCACCCCATTTAGGTTTATTAAACTCTGATGGAAGAAAGTCTTTCATGTATTCAATGAATGCAGCAGTGTAAACAGCGTGATAGTGTGAATAGTGGCCTTTGTAAGAAGGAAGATATACTCCCACATTGTTGTCTAAATATTCCTGTTTAATACCCATTACATCCTTTTCTGAAAACTTGCCTATGTCATGAATAAAACCAGCTATTGCTATTTTTAACGTAGTTTGATCCATTCTAATATTCCCTTTTGTTTTTGAACTTATAGCATAATAAAAACAGCAT
>JAMOPX010000222.1 GCA_027064285.1 Desulfobacterales bacterium
CAGAAAGGATATTTCGTGTTCCTGCAAGGGTGGGTTATCCAAGATATGTAGGAGGAAGATCTGAGATAGCAAGAGAACCCATGTATGCCACAGCATTAGGTCTTCTTATGTACGGAGCAAGGGAGAGGAAAAAGAAAAGGAAGTTTAGGATAAGAGATTCTAATATATTCCTCAGGATAATGAATACTATGAAAAAATGGTTTAGTGAAGTTTTTTAATAATGTAGGGGGTTAAATATGGGGACAAAGTTTAACATAGTAGAGGAAAGAAAGGTATATAATCTTACAAAAATAAAGGTTATAGGAGTAGGAGGAGCTGGATGTAATGCCATTAATAATATGATTAATGCAGAATTGCAGGGAGTGGATTTTATAGTTGCAAATACAGATGCGCAAGACTTAGAGAGATCTCTTGCAGAATTAAAGATACAGCTTGGTCCTGATCTAACAATGGGTCTTGGAGCAGGCGGGGATCCAGAAATAGGAATGAAGGCAGCAGAAGAAAGTGCGGATCAGATAAGAGAGTATCTCGGAGAGCCAGATATGGTTTTTATAACTGCTGGTATGGGAGGGGGTACTGGTACAGGAGCATCTCCGGTAATTGCAAGGGTGTGTAAAGAGACAAAGGCTCTTACAGTAGCAGTAGTAACAAAGCCCTTTTTATTTGAAGGCGAAAAAAGGATAAAAAGGGCACTTCAGGGAATAGAATTGCTCAGAAAAGAAGTAGACAGTCTGATTCTTATAAACAATGAAAAACTGAAATCCATAGGCACAAAGTCTATGAGTTTTGTAGAGCTGTTAGCAAAGGCAGATAATGTGCTTTTAGATGCAGTAAAAGGTATTTCTGATCTTATAACGAGTCAGGGATTTATTAACTTAGACTTTGCTGATGTAAAGAAAGTTATGGAAAAAAGAGGTACCGCCCTTATGGGAAGAGGGGTGGCAAGTGGTGATAAAAGAGCTATTGAAGCGGCTGAGATGGCTATTAAAAGTCCATTACTTGAGGATATATCTATTAGTAGTGCAAAAGGTCTTTTAATAAATATCACAGGTCCTTCAACTATAAGTATGGAAGAGATAGATACAGCATGTAACTTCTTGAAAAACCAAGTAAATGAGAATGATGTAGATATTTACTGGGGAGTAGTTATAGATGACAGAATAGAAGATGAGATTCAGGTTACTGTGATAGCTACTGGCATAGATGCTGTTGAAGAGGGAGAAGAAGAGCGTGAAGAGGAAAAAGAAGAAAGTCGTTTTACTCATAAAGCAAATGTAGTGAATATAAAAGATAAGATTAGAGATGCAACGCCTGAAGAGATAAAAGAACCATGGACTGTAAGAAAAGTTAATAACCCTCCAAGCCAGACAGCAAAAGATGGACTTAAGGACGGACAGGAAGATGGAAAGGGAAAAAAAAGAGGGCTTATAAATAAGATAAAAAACTTAGATTATCCTGCTTTTTTGAGAAACTCTGATTCAAGGATAAAAGAGAAATAGCATTAATGAATAAACGCCTTTATAGGAGGAATATTAAAGAGAAAAGGGAGATAGGGGTCTTACATAAGAAAAAAAGAGAAAGATTTTCAGTAGCACTTGTATATCCTAATCTTTATCATGTTGGGATGTCTAATTTGGGTTTTCAGATTGTATATGACCTGCTTAACAAAAGAGATGATGTGCTTGCAGAAAGATTTTTCCTTCCATATGAAGAGGAACCTTTGCGTTCAATTGAGTCTCAATCTTGTCTCAGTAGCTTTGACTTGATAGCCTTTTCTATTTCATTTGAAAATGATTATATAAACATATTAAAAATACTTAAACTTGGCGAAGTTCCTTTGCTGGCAGAACAAAGGCAAAGCATATATCCATTAGTAATAGGGGGAGGAGTATCAGTATTTCTGAATCCTGAACCTTTGTCCTTGTTTTTTGATCTATTTTTGTTAGGAGAAGCTGAGCAAAACCTGGATAATGTGATAGATCTGCTAATAGATTCCTATGAGCGATTTTCAAGTAAAAGTGATTTACTTCTTTTTATAGCTAAGAATGAACCAAGTGTATATGTGCCTTCCTTTTATAAAACAGAATACAACAAAGATGGCACAATTTCCTCATTTTATCCTATTCAGAAGGGCATAAAGGAAAAGGTTCTGATTGCAAAGAAGTTTCCTTTAGAAGATGTAGCATACTCAAAGATTATTTCTTCAGAAACCGAGTTTTCCGATAGAGTTGTAATAGAAATGGCAAGAGGATGCGGAAGATCTTGCAGGTTCTGTGCTGCTGGATATATATACAGACCTCCAAGATACCATGATTTCGAAACTCTTACAGAGGCTATTCAGAAAGCATTAAATAAAAAAGGATATGTTGGACTGTTAAGTGCATCTATAGCTGATGTGCCTTCCATAGACAAGATTTTGGCTTTTATTTGTGAAAAAGGAGGTAAATTTTCTATTTCTTCCATAAGGGCAGATGCAGTTAATCTCCGCTTTTTAGATTATATGAAAAAGGCTGGTCAAAGGCAGGTTACTATAGCACCAGAAGCTGGATCTGAAAGGCTTAGAAAAGTGATAAACAAGCATTTGAGTGAAGATAAGATAATAAATGCTGTTCAACTGATTGCAAAAAAAGAACTTTCTCTTAAGCTTTACTTTATTTTAGGACTTCCAACAGAGGAGTGGGAAGATGTGGAAGAGATACTAAGGCTTATCAAGCTTATAAAACACTGTGCAGTAAAGGAAGGAGCACCAAAGGGCAGGATAATTGGTATAAGGGTAAATGTAAGCTGTTTTGTGCCAAAACCTTTTACTCCTTTTCAGTGGGTTCATATGGAAGAAGTGGATGAGTTAAAGAAAAAACAAAAATGGTTATCAAAGATGATAGGTAAAGAAGGCGGTATTAGAGTTAGCTTTGATGTGCCTAAGTGGGCTTATGTTCAGACACTACTCTCATTGGGAGATAGAAGAGTGGCTCATATGCTTTTGCTTGCTCATAAATTTAATGGAAATTGGAAAAAAGCATTTAAATATTCAGAATTTAATCCTGACTTTTTTGTTTATAGAGAAAAAGAAGCTTCTGAACTACTCCCCTGGGATTTTATGGAATCTGGCATAAATAAAGAATATCTTTATAAAGAGTATAAAAAAGCCCTTTCTTGTGAAGAATCAGAAATATGTACTACATCTCCTGCCTGTAAAAAGTGTGGAGTGTGTAAGTTTCTATCTCTTTGAATATTGAAATTTCGCTCTTGCTCCTCTTTGTCCATACTTCTTTCTTTCTTTTTCTCTGGGATCTCTGGTAAGCATGCCAGCCTTTTTGAGTATAGGTCTGAACTCAGAATTCATAAGAACAAGCGCTCTGCTTATACCATGTCTTAAAGCACCAGCTTGCCCTGAGAGGCCACCACCCTTTACAGTAGCCTTTATATCTACTTTATTTGTCATATGACATATATATAAAGGTTCTAATGCATGAATTCTATAAGACTCTTCCAAAAAATAGTCTTCTAAGCGTTTATCATTTACTATTACTTTCCCTCTTCCTTTTTTTATCCAAACTCTTGCAACTGCTCTTTTTCTTCTTCCTGTTGCATAAAATATTCTCTCAGCCATATTTAAATCTCCCATTTTTCAGGTTTTTGAGCTTCATGAGGATGATTAGGTCCTACATAAATCTTCAGCTTTTTTAAAAGCTTTCTACCAAGTCTATTCTTGGGAAGCATTCCTTTTACAGCATGTCTTATTAATTCTTCTGGTTTTTTCTGAAGCAGTTTTTTGGCATTTATCTGCTTCATACCACCCATATATCCACTGTGATGATAATAAATCTTATTATCCCATTTCCTTCCAGTAAGTCTTATCTTCTCTGCATTTACTACAATCACAAAGTCACCTGTGTCTACATGAGGAGTAAAGATAGGTTTATCTTTACCACGAAGTTTTTTGGCAATCTGAGAGGCCATCCTTCCTAATATCTTATTGGTAGCATCCACTATATACCACTTTCTTTCCACTTCTCCCTTTTTTGCCATAAATGTCTTCATCTTACATTCTCCTACCCTCAATTTGGAGTTTTTATTTTTAGAAAAATATGCAAAAAAAGTCAATAAAATAAGAACTCATCTGTAATAATCAAAAAATCCTATGAAATAATGGTAAAGCAAGAACTGGCCAGGGAAGATGAAACCTTAACCAATAAAAAATCCAAGATAAGCAAAGATTAAGAAATTAGCTGATTATCATTTACAAGTATCCAGATATAGGTTTAAGGCTCAAAATTCCTGCTGTAAAGCTGTTTTTGCTCAATAAAGGGCTAAGTTGTGATTACAGATGAGTACAGATGAGGGAGATGAGTTATTGACATAAATATTAAAAGTGATAATATAAAAATTTTAGTTAAAAAGGAGCAGCAATTTTCGATGAGTTTATATAAGGTAGTATTTACAAGGCAACTCACAAAAATGATAATTATTTTTTCGTAAAATTCGTTAAAAAAAGAGATATGAAGAACTCATCTAAGTGGTTATTATAAAAGAATAAAAGCTATAAAATTGATTTGTTTTTCACTGCTAATTGCTGAAAAAGGAGGAGTATAATGTCTTTATTAGATAAGATCAATGAAGATCTCAAAAATGCGATGAAACAAAAAGACTCTATAAAACTTTCTTGTCTTAGGATGCTTAAGACATCTATAAAAAAAGAACAAGTAGAAAAGATGAAAGAATTGACCGACGAGGAAATAGTAAAAGTTATTCAATCTTTAATAAAAAAGGGAAAAGAAGCTATAGAAAATTTTAGAAAGGGCAACAGGAATGATTTGGCAGAAAAAGAGGAAAAAGAAGTAAAAATCTTTTATGAATACCTTCCAAAACAATTATCTCTTCAGGAAATAGAAAAGATAGTTCGAGAAGCCATTTCTGAAGTCAATGCCACAAGCATCAAGGACCTGGGAAAGGTGATGAAGATTGCTATGCAAAAGGTAAAAGGAAGAGCCCAGGGAAAGGATGTAAATGAGGTGGCAAAAAAACTTTTAGATAACTAATTATTTCTTACACGTTCTTAAATAATGTTGAAAAACTCTTTACAAGCACTAGAATATGATCAGCTTTTAAAAATTATTTCTGCATACACTGAATCCGAGTTAGGTAAAGAATATCTACTTTCTTTAAGTCCTATAACTGATCATGATCAAATAAATGAAAGACTTAGGCTCTTAGCAGAATTAAGAGAGTTCCTTAATGTAAGAGGAAGGCTATCAATAGGTGAACTTTTACCTGTGGATAAACTTTTAGATAAAAGCAATATAGACGGGTTACACCTTTTACCTGAAGAATTGTTACTCATAAAAAGGTTGGTAGAAGCTGCTGTTAATATAAAAAGGTTTATTATCTCAGAAGGAAAAGAATATAAGAGATTATACTTAATTGCTCAACATATGCCAGACTTGAAAGGTCTTTTGAGTGTTTTAGATAAGAGTATTTCAGATACTGGAAGGCTAAAGGACTCTGCCAGCCCGAGATTAAAAAAAATAAGAGAGAAAAAAGCTCATTATAGGACTTATGCTCAAAAGAGATTGGAGCAGATATTGAATAGCCAAG
>JAMOPX010000223.1 GCA_027064285.1 Desulfobacterales bacterium
CTTTTTAATGCAGATCTTGTAGGCTTATACAACATAGCAAGAGTGGGAGAGAACTCCCCAGGACTGATTGAGAATTTAAAACTTATAGATTTTCTTTACAAAGTATCTCCTGAGTTCCTCATAGGGATAGGGAGTAGTAGTTCGCTTTTAAGCAGGGTTGATTCTTCTGATTACCAGATATGTAATAATTTAGCTACATTTTAATACATCTGGTAATCAGAATGAATACCTAACAATGTAATCTATTCAAAACTCTTTCGAACATCCTCTTTATAACTTGACTTTAGTTATTTTTGCATATATTTTGCAATTATATGAATTGGGATTGGGATAAATGGCAGGAGAAAAAAGAGTCTTCCACCCCATCTGATGTATGGAAAAAGGTAAGAGGTGGTAGATTCAGGTTCCCCGGAAATTTTATTATTATAGTTCTCATACTTTTATTTCTTTCCTATTCGTGTATCTTTACTATTAGTGCTGATGAAGTCGGTGTTATACAGAGGTTTGGAAAATATGTTCGCACCTGTCAGCCAGGTCTAAATTTTAAGCTCCCCTTAGGTATAGAAAAAGTAACAAAGGTAAAAGTAAGGCATATATATAAAGAAGAGTTTGGCTTCAGAACTCTTAAGGCAGGTATAAGAACCCGTTATGCCACAAGTGGTATCTACAAAGCAGAGGCTCTTATGCTTACAGGTGATTTGAATGTGGCCATTGTTCCATGGGTTGTTCAGTACCGTATAAGTAATCCATATAATTATCTTTTTAAGGTGAGAAATGTCAGAGATACCTTAAGAGACCTCGCTGAGGCATCCATGCGCATGGTAGTGGGAGATCGCAGTATAAATGAGGTCTTAACCAAAAGAGAAGAGATTGCATTTGAGGCAGAGAAACTTTTACAGAAAAAGCTGGATGAGGTTCAGACAGGAATAAAGGTGGTTAATATAGAACTCAAGAAAACCAATGTTCCAGAGCCGGTTCAGCCTTCCTTTAATAAAGTTAATCAAGCAATACAGGAGAGGGAAAAGCTAATATATGAAGCAAAGGAAAAATATAATAGAGAGATCCCTGCTGCAAAAGGTAAGGCAGGAAAGATCATAAAAGAGGCAGAGGGTTATGCAATAGCCAAAGTAAATAAGGCAAGAGGAGATGTGGTTAGATTTTTAGATCTTTATAAAGAATATGTAAAGGCAAAGGATATAACTCTAAGGAGATTGTATTTAGAAGCAATGGCAAGTACGCTACCATATGTAGAAAAGCTGTACATAATAGATAAAGAACAGCAGGGTATATTAAATCTGTTAGATCTAACAAAAACAAAAGCAGCTGAATCCAAGAAAGGCAGATAGCATGGATAGATCCAGATACGCAATCATTCCTGTTATTTTACTCATAATAGCCTTGTTTTCTTCTGCCTATATCGTGGATGAGACAGAGCAGGTGGTAGTTACTCAATTTGGAAAACCTGTTGCTATTCATAAAAAAGCAGGCCTTTACTTTAAGCTGCCTTTTATACAACAGGAACATTACTTCCCTAAGAATATACTGGAATGGGATGGAGATCCTGGCCAGATTCCCACTAAAGACAAGACATTTATATGGGTGGATACCTTTGCAAGATGGAAGATAGAAGATCCCCTCAAGTTTTTTGAGACAGTAAATAATGAAATGGCAGCTCAGGCACGCTTAGACGATATAATAGATTCTGCTGTGAGAAATGTAATCAGTTCTTACCCACTTATTGAAACAGTAAGATTAAGCAACAGAAAATTAGACACCTTTGAGATGGTTTTAGGAAAAGAGCTTAAGCTTCAGCTTCCACATGTAAAAGTAGGAAGACAAGGGATCCTTGCATTGATAAAGAAACAAGCAGAACCTAAGCTTAATGATTTTGGCATAAAGCTAGTAGATGTGGATATAAAGAGGGTAAACTACATAGAAGAAGTGAGAAAAGCAGTATATGCCAGGATGATTGCAGAAAGAAAAAGGATTGCGGAGAAGTTCAGGTCAGAAGGCAGGGGTGAAGCAAGAAGAATAGAAGGAGAAATGGAAAAAGAGCTTAAAAGAATAATGTCTGAGGCATATGAAAAGAGCCAGGAAATAAAAGGAAAAGCAGATGCAGAAGCAGCAAAGATATATGCAGACGCATATAGTAAGGATCCAGAATTTTATTCTTTTCTGAAATCCTTGGAAACCTATAAAAAAGTGCTGAATAAAAAGAGTGTTATTGTACTTACCACTGATGCAGAGCTTCTTAAGTATCTAAAAGGAATAAATCTTAAAAAGAGAAAGACTCATGGCAGATAATTCCTGCCACTTTTTCTATATCTTGCGGCACATCCACTTCCACAGAATCAAAAGGACTCATAATTACTTTTATCTTATATCCATTTTCAATAGCCCTTAATTGCTCTAATTTTTCGATTCCTTCTAATCTTCCTTCTGGTAGCTGTGTAAAAATCTTGAGAAATTCCATTTTATATCCATATATTCCTATGTGTTTATAATAATCAATCTTTTTCCCATCCCTGTTATAAGGAATAACTGATCTGGAAAAATATATAGCACATCCTTTCCTATCCGTAATTACCTTTACACAATTAGGATTTGAGATGTCTTTTTTTGAGCTTACAGGATACATAAGAGTGCTCATGGATATATCCGTGCTTTCATGTAATCCATTTACAAGAAGGGAAACAATAGTGGGCTCAAATACTGGTTGATCACCCTGCACGTTTATAATAATATCTTCTGGCTTTAAATCCAAAATGCTTCCTGCCTCAAATACTCTATCTGTTCCGGATTTGTGCTCTTTGGAGGTCATAATTGCTTTTCCCCCAAATCCTTCCACACAGGAAGCAATCCTTTCATCATCTGTTGCCACATATATTCCAGCCACATCTTTGCACATAACTGCCCTTTCATATACATGTTGGATCATAGGCTTTCCACATATGAAAGCTAAGGGTTTACCCGGAAATCTCTTGGAGCCATATCTGGCAGGAATAATAATGAATACTCTACTCATAGTAAGATGCGCAAGCAGTTTCTGATTCCCAAGCTGTTACTTTTTTAACTTTCAAATTTTTATTGTTCAACTCCTTAGCCAAGGCATAGAAAATAAATCTTGCTATATTTTCTGAAGAGGGATTTTGTCCTTTGAAAAAAGAAAGTTCATTTAAATATGTATGATCCAGCTCTTTTAATATCTTCTCTGTTTTTTCTTTTATCAACTTAAAATCACATAGAGTCCCATCTTTTCCCAGCTTCTCTCCTTGTACATAAACCTCTATTTTCCAATTGTGTCCGTGCAGGTTTTCACATGCACCATGAAAATCTCTCAGCCTATGAGCAGCAGCAAAGTGTGATATGATCTTTAGTTCATACATGACTTAGCTCTTTTTAGAAGTGATTACCTGAAAACCCGTTATCACTTGTTTTACATTTCTGCTTTTGCATTTAGGACATCTTATCTTGCCTTTCTTTTTTTCGTATTCATTTACTCTCATTATTTCAGAAAATGTATTGTTGCATTTTTGACATACAAATTCATATTCAGGCATCTCCTTTACTCCCTATGTGGATTTTTCAAAATAAAATATCTCATCTGGAAGTTGAATGCAAGTAAGCTTATTTCCATAAACAGCGCCTGTATCTATTCCTATTTTTGTCTTGGTAACCAAAGGTTCTTCAAAAGGGGTGTGTCCAAATATAACCTTTTTCCCAAAATCATACTCAGAATCTATAAACTCATATCTTATCCAAATCATGTTCTCTAAGCTTTGTTCTTCTATTTTTTTGCCAGGCCTGAAACCTGCATGCACAATGTAATAATCTTTAAGTTCTATGTATGGCTTAAGTTCAGAAAAAAAAGATATATGATCTTCCGGAATAAGAGGATCTTCTTCTCTTTTTCTCTGGGCTCTGTAGCTTGCAAGTGTGGTGGTTCCCCCATTAAAAAGATATAAATCCCTGTTTTTCCCTTTTAAATAATCCAACAGCATTGCTTCATGATTTCCCAATAGACATTCTATCTTGGCTCCTTGTTCTTTTAAAGACAGTATAAGATCCACAACCCCTTTTGGATTTTCACCTCTGTCTATATAATCTCCCACAAAGATAAGTGTGTCAGATACAGGGTCCCACGGAATTTTGTCCAAAAGTCTTTTTAAGGTACTCAAACATCCATGCACATCTCCTATAACAAAAACCCGTCCTTCCATTATAACCATTACAACACCTTGAATATACGGATTATCCTATCTTCCTTAGAGTCAAGTCTTTTAAGACCGGCCTTTTTTGCAAACTCTATTGCTTCTCTGTATTCTTCTATTGTAATCATCCTGTTTATTACAGGATCTTCCACTGATTTTCCGCATGGTCTATATTGATCCATTATGTTTACGTACGTGTTTTTAGATATTTCTTCTGCTATGAATTTCATTATATGCTCTGTTCCTGCTACTCCATTTGGCATAACAAGGTGTCTTATTATAAGTCCCTTTACTGCTATTCCTTCTTCATTTACAATAAGATCTCCAACCTGTCTGTGCATCTCTTTTATCGCTTCTTTGGCTCTTTCTCTGTAGTCCGGAGCATTCATATACTTTGCTGACCATTTGCTATCCCAAAATTTAAAATCAGGCATATAAATGTCAAATATTCCTTCCAGAAGTTTTATGGTTTCCTTTTTATCGTATCCTCCTGAATTATATACTAATGGGATATTCAAACCCTGTTTTACAGCAACCAAAAGAGCCTCTAATATCTGAGGAACCACATGGGTAGGAGTTACAAAGTTTATATTATGACATCCCATTTTTTGCAATTCCAACATCATATAAGCTATCTGTTCAGATTCTACCTCTATGCCTTCCATAAGATGACTTATCTCGTAGTTCTGACAAAACGAGCAAAGCAGGTTACAGGAGCTTATAAATATTGTGCCCGAGCCATTTTTCCCTACAAGGGGTGCCTCTTCTCCAAAATGGGGATTATAGCTTGCAACAATTGCTTTTCTGCCAGTTCTGCAAAATCCTTTCTCTCCTTTAATTCTGTTTACACCACATTCTCTGGGGCATATCTTGCAGTTTTCAAGAAGTCCTACAGCCTTTTTCACCTTCTCCTCAAGTTCACCTTTTTCAAAAAGGTGGATATATGAAGGCTTCATTCTTTTATCTCCTATTGTCTTTCTTGTTGTCCAAATATCCTGAGAAGCATGAGGAATAGGTTTATAAAGTCAAGATAAAGGGTTAGTGCTCCTATTATAGCTCCCTTTCTTATTGTACCGGCACTGGCATCAGCAGGGCAACTTAATGCAAGCTCCTTAATCCTTTGCGTATCATAAGCTGTAAGCCCTATAAATACAAAAACTCCTATGTAGCTTATCATAAGACCAAGCTGAGAACTTCTTATAAACATATTCACCACAGATGCTATTATTATCCCTATAAGACCCATCATAAAAAAGCTTCCAAAAGAGGTGAGATCTCTTTTTGTGCTCCATCCATATATACTACAAGCAATGAATGTGGCTGAACATA
>JAMOPX010000224.1 GCA_027064285.1 Desulfobacterales bacterium
TTCTCTTAGAGAAGCTGGGACTGGAAGTGGCATGTCCCTTCCAGTGGGCTGCTGTCAACCAGCCTATTGTAGCGGTGCTATTCAACATCAGCTACAAGCTCCTTCCCGTAGGGAGGAGTAGTTGACTTTCGAGCTCCTTTTTCAGCTCTTTTATCATCTTTTTCACATGCTCAGGCCCTGTACCACCAAAGATTTCTCTTTTTTGCACACTTTTTATTGGATCAAGCCATTCATAGATGTCTTCTTCAATAACACTAGAGAAAGACTTGAGTTCATCTAAAGAAAGTTCCCATAGCTCTTTTTCTTTTTCTATGGCATAAAGCACAATCTTTCCCACTATTCTATGAGCAGTACGGAATGGAACTCCTTTTCTTACTAAATATTCAGCCAAGTCTGTGGCTGTTATATAACCTCCTTTTAAGGCCGCCTTTATCTTTTCTCTGTTAAAAGAGAGCTTTTCCAATGTCCTTTTCATAAGCTCTAAGCAGTCTCTTGTGGTATCATAGCTGTCAAAAACAGGTTCTTTGTCTTCTTGCATGTCTTTGTTATAGGTAAGAGGAAGCCCTTTCATGACTGTGAGGAGAGAAACAAGATTTCCATATACTCTTCCTGTTTTTCCTCTTATAAGCTCTAATATGTCCGGATTTTTCTTCTGCGGCATTATACTGCTTCCTGTAGCATATGCATCTGGTATAGTAACAAAGCCAAATTCATAACTTGACCATATAATAAGCTCTTCAGAGATCCTGCTCAGGTGCATCATCGTTACAGCACACGAGTATAAAAAATCAAGTAAAAAGTCTCTGTCACTTACTGCATCAATACTATTTCTGCTGATTTCTTTAAATCCCAGCTCTTTTGCCACCATGTTTCTATCTAGCTCAAAGCTGGAACCTGCCAGTGCAGCACTTCCAAGAGGCATCACATCTGTTCTTTTAATGGTCTGCAAGAATCTGTCCTTATCCCTTTGAAACATCTCGTAATATGCCAAGAAATAATGGGAAAGGAGCACTGGTTGGGCTCTTTGAAGATGGGTATATCCTGGTATTATGATGTCTAAATGTCTTTCTGCAGTAGTTATCAGGACTTTTTGAAGTTGTTTTATCCTGCTTAGGATGTCTTTGACTGCATCTTTGATAAAAAGTCTCATATCAAGTGCAATCTGGTCATTTCTGCTTCTTGCAGTATGTAGTTTTCTTCCGGTGTCTCCTATCTTTTCAACCAATCTTGTTTCTACAAAGGTGTGTATATCCTCATATTCATCCAAGGAGGGCATCTTGTGATCCAGTTCTTCTTTTATCTCATAAAGTGCTTTTATTATCTTTTCTGCCTCCTGCTCAGAAATCACTCCTATCTTTGCGAGCATTCTGCAGTGTGCAATACTGCCTTTGATATCATATGGATAAAGCCTTTTATCAAAAGAGATCGATGCATTAAACCTATTTGCTAATGGATCTAAGGATTCTTTAAATCTTGATTCCCAAAGCTTCTCTCCCATAGTTATTTACTCCTGTTTTGCTCATAATAAACTATTATGGCCTCTATGAGGTGGGGGATATCATATTTTTCTGGCATAATAGCTGGTTTTAGGCCTGTCTTTTTTACTGCATTTGCTGTAACAGGTCCTATACAGGCAATTTTAATGTCTTTGAAATAATCTTTTGCTCTGCTTTCAGGAATATCAAGCAGTTTAATGAAATTATAAAATGTAGAAGGGCTGGTAAATACCACAATATCTGCTTTTCCTTTTAAAAGCATTTCCCTAATCTTTTCTTTTTTTTGCTCTTCTACTTCAGGTAATATGTTTCTATAAGCACATACCACATCCACCTTTGCACCCATCTTTTTTAGCTCCTTTGGGAGAAGATCCCTTGCATTATCTACTCTTGGTATCAGGAATCTTTCTCCTTTTATCTGAATCTGAGAAAAGCATCTCACAATGTCTTCTGCCCTGTATTCTTCAGGCATAAGATCTGGGACTATACACCTATTTTTAAGTGCTTGTGCTGTCTTTGGTCCTATGGCACAGATTTTACTATTTCCAAGTATCCTTCCATCCTTTTTTAGTTCCATCATTCTGTTAAAGAAAAATTTTACCCCATTTACAGAGGTAAATATGATCCAGTTATATTTGTGCAATTCATTTATGGCCTTATCTAATGTGTACCAGTCTTCAGGAGCAACAATCTTTATAGTTGGAAACAGGATGCAATCTGCTCCTGCATCCATCAAAGGATAAACAAGCTCATCAGCCTGCTCTTCTGGTCTTGTTATGATAATTCTTTTTCCAAAAAGTGGTCTTTTTTCAAACCAGCTTATCTGTCTTCTCAGCTCCACTACTCTGCCTATTACTATTACTGCAGGAGGCCTTACATGTTCCTGTTGTGCAATTGTATCCATGTCTGATAATTTTCCCTGAATCACTTTTTGCTCAGGCAATGTGCCATTACATATGATGGCAAAAGGGGTTTCAGAGGATAGCCCTTCTTTTATGAGTCTCTGTTTTATCTTTTCTAAGTTTCCAATACCCATAAGTATAACTATGGTGCCAGAGCCAGCTACACTTTTCCAAGAGATGTGAGAATCTGCTTTTAAAGGATCTTCATGTCCTGTAACAAAGGTTACTGAAGAGGAGTATTTTCTGTGGGTAAGTGGGATCCCTGCATAAGTAGGCACAGAAATGGCAGAGGTAATGCCCGGTATTATTTCAAACTCAATCCCTTCTTTTGCCAGTGCCTGCGCCTCTTCTCCACCACGACCAAATATAAATGGATCTCCTCCCTTTAGCCTTGCCACGACAAGCCCTTTTTTTGCAAGCTGAACAAGTAGGCTGTTTATTGATTCCTGATCCATGCTATGTATGCCAGCCTGTTTGCCAGCATATATCAGCTTTGCTGAATCCTTTGCATATTTCAAAAGAAAAGAATTTACCAAGTTATCGTATATCACTGCATCTGCTCTGCTAAGTGCTTTTACACCCTTTATTGTAAAAAGTGCTGGATCTCCTGGTCCTGCACCAATAAGATAGACCATTCCTTTTTTAGCCATGATACACCTCTTCTAAGATCTGTTCTGCACCTCTATTTAAAAGCTTTTCAGCGAGCCTTTTGCCAAGATCTTCAGGCTCACTCACATCTCCTATCAAGATCTCTTTGAGAAATCTTTCTGCTTTTAAGTCAGAGACCATGCCTTTTATCTGTAGCTTATTTCCTCTTATACTTGCTTTGGCAGCAATAGGGATCTGACAGCCTCCTCCTAACTCTTTTAAAAAACTTCTCTCTGCCTTTACGCATATCTCTGTTTCTGGATGGTTTAAAAAAGAGAGAAGTGCTTTTATCTCAAAATCATCTATCCGAGTTTCTATTCCCAAGGCCCCTTGTCCTATGGCTGGGAGCATCAGTTCTTCTGGTAATATCTGGGTGATCTTATGATAAAGACCAAGTCTTTTAAGCCCTGCCACAGCAAGTATTATTCCGTCTAAGTTTTCTGTTTCCATTTTTTTTAATCTTGTGTCCACATTTCCCCTTATAGGAACAATCTTTATCCCTTTTTTTAATCTCTTTATCTGCACCTCTCTTCTAAGACTACTGGTGCCAATCTTTGCTCTTTCTGGTACTTCTTCAATACTTTTAAAAGAGCGTGAAATAAAGGCATCTAATGGGTCTTCTCTTTTGGGATATATGGGTATTTCCAGTCCTTCTGGCAGTTCAAATGGCACATCTTTGATGCTGTGTACAGCAATGTCTATTTCTCCCCTTAATAGGGCATTTTCTATTTCTTTTACAAAAAGCCCTTTTCCTCCTATCTTGCTTAAAGGAGAATTTAGGATCTTATCTCCTTTGGTCTTTATTTTTATAAGCTCCACCTCTATATCTTTATATCTGGATTCTATCTGCTCCTTTACCCACATGCTTTGGGCTATTGCAAGCTTACTTCCCCTTGTCCCTATTTTTATTCTTTTCATTGCTTTCACTCACTTAAAAAGCAAAGAACATATAAATACTGATGCCATTATTCCTACAAAATCTGCTGTCAGTGCAGCAAGAAGTGTGTGTCTCATCCTTTTTATACCTATTGCACCAAAGTAAACTGAAATTACATAAAAAGTGGTTTCTGTGGACCCTTGCATAGTAGAAACAAGATAACCAATGTAGCTGTCTGGTCCTATCTTAGGATCTTTTATTATAGATGCCAGAACCGCATAGGCACCAGATCCTGAAAGTGGTCTTAAAATTGCCATGGGTAGAGCTTCTGCTGGAAGACCTATCTTTCCTGTAAATGTCCCGATTGTCTTTATTATAATGTCCATTGCCCCGCTTGCCTGAAACATCCCTACTGCCACAAGTATTGCTACTAAATAGGGTATAATATTTACTGCCACCCAAAATCCATCCTTTGCTCCTTTTGTGAACACTTCATAAACTTTTACTTTCTTTATCATACCATAACTTAAAAATGCCAGGACAAGCGCGGGAATAATCCAGTCTGATATAGAACTTCCAAAGAATATGGCTATGGGAACTAAAGAAAGTATGATACTAATACACAATAGGCTTATCCATAAGGGATATCCATCTTCTCTTTGTTGAGCAGAATCTTGGCTGGATTTAATAGGTAAAGCCTTTTTCTTGAAAAATCTTGCATATAATTTTGCAGATAATATGGCAGTCAATGTGGAACAGGTAGTGGCAAAAAGGGTGGTTGGTATTATACCTGCTGGATCAGATGATCCAGCTGCTGCTCTAAGTGCTATTACTCCTGTGGGAAGAACAGTAACATTAGAGGTGTTTATTGCAAGAAAAAGGGCCATGGCATCGGTTGCCTCTTCTGGTTCTGGATTCAATTGGTTTAGATCCTGCACGGCTTTTATACCAAAAGGCGTTGCTGCATTTCCAAGCCCTAATATGTTTGCTGATATATTCATGATCATGCTTCCCATTGCAGGATGTCCTGGTGGCACATCTGGAAAAAGCCTTACCATTATAGGTCTTACCAAGCGGGAAATAGTTTCTAAAATACCTCCTTCTTCAGCTATCTTCATTAGTCCTAAAAAAAGGCTCATAACCCCTATTAGGCTTATAGAGAGACTTACTGCATTGGAGGAAGAATCTATGATAACCTTTGAAAGCTCTTTCATATGACAGCTAAGAGAAGCACTTATAAAGGAGAAAAGTATGAGTAAAAAGAAGATTGTATTCATCTTAGTCTTTCTTAGGCTGTTCAAAAAGATTTTTCGAACAGGTTCTGTCTTTCTTGTAAACTTTTGGGCGTCATGATAATATATAAATTTGTAAAAATAAATCTTTTTTGGGAGGTTTAGTTTGAATCAGTCTTTTAAAAATCTTGCACTTTGGTTGGTTATATGCCTTTTAATGGTGGCCCTTTTCCATGTGTTTAACAGACCGGAGAGCAAAAGTACAAATATAAGCTACAGCGATTTTATCAATATGGTAAAGAATGGTTCTGTTGCAGAGGTAACCATCCGCGGAAATAATATAACAGGCATTTCTGTTCATGGGCCATTTAGAACCTATGCTCCATATGATCCAGACCTTATAAAGCTTTTGATGAAGAACGGGGTTAAGATCACTGCAAAGCCTGCAGAAGGCAACTCTTGGTTGCAGGTTCTCCTTTCCTGGATACCTATGCTCCTTCTTATTGGAATCTGGGTATTTTTTATGAGGCAGATGCAGGTTGGAGGTGGAAAGGCGCTTTCTTTTGGAAAAAGCAAGGCAAAGCTTATAAATGAATCTCAAGAGAAGGTCACTTTTAATGATGTAGCAGGAATAGACGAGGCCAAGGAGGAACTTCAAGAGGTAGTAGATTTCTTGAAGGATCCTAAGAAGTTTACCAGACTTGGAGGAAGGATTCCAAAGGGGATTTTGCTTGTGGGTTCTCCTGGAACAGGTAAGACCTTGCTTGCCAAGGCAATAGCAGGGGAAGCGGGTGTGCCCTTTTTTAGCATTAGTGGCTCAGATTTTGTGGAAATGTTTGTTGGAGTTGGTGCTGCAAGGGTCAGGGATCTTTTTATGCAGGGGAAAAAGAATGCACCCTGTATAATCTTTATAGATGAGATAGACGCTGTTGGAAGACACAGGGGAGCAGGGCTTGGAGGAGGACATGATGAAAGAGAGCAGACCCTGAATCAGCTCCTTGTAGAGATGGATGGATTTGAGTCAAATCAGGGCGTTATTGTAATATCTGCTACAAATAGACCTGACATATTAGATCCTGCATTGCTCAGGCCTGGTAGATTTGACAGACAGATAGTTGTGCCTGTGCCTGATATAAAAGGAAGAGAAGAGATATTTAAGGTACACATCAGGAAAAAGAAGGTATCAGATGATGTGGATGTTTCTGTGCTGGCAAGAGGAACTCCTGGATTTACTGGAGCAGACATAGAAAACATGGTAAATGAGGCAGCTCTTATTGCTGCAAAAAAAGGTAAAGACAGAATAGAAATGGAAGACTTTGAAGAGGCAAAAGACAAAGTTCTTATGGGAATAGAGAGAAAGAGTATGTTGATAAGTGATGAAGAAAAAAAGATCACTGCATATCATGAGGCAGGACATGCATTGGTAGCAAAGCTTATTCCTCATACAGATCCGATACATAAGGTAAGCATAATTCCAAGAGGTAGAGCATTGGGTATTACACAACAGCTTCCTGAAGATGAGAGACATACCTATTCAAAGGAATACCTTCTTTCCAGTTTGTGTGTGCTTTTAGGAGGAAGGGTAGCAGAGGAAATTGCGCTGAATACCCAGACCACTGGTGCTGAAAATGATTTGGAAAGGGCTACAGAGATTGCCAGGAGGATGGTGTGTGAATACGGAATGAGTGAAAATCTTGGCCCTGTAACATTTGGCAGAAGAGAGGAGCAGATATTTCTTGGAAAAGAGATAGCAAGACATAAGGATTACAGTGAACTGACTGCTCAAAAGATAGATGAGGAAATAAGAACGATTCTTTTAGATGCCTATAATAAGACAAAAAAACTGCTTCAGGAAAACAGAAGCAAATTAGACAGACTTGCAAAAGCACTTCTGGAAAAAGAAACACTCAGCTCTCAAGAAATAGATCAGATCATTGCAGAACAAAGTTAAATGTCATTTTTATTGAAGTGGAAAAACTTCTGTTTAGATTTAGGTGACAGAACCCACATCATGGGGATTCTGAATGTAACTCCGGACTCTTTTTTTGATGGAGGAAGATATCTCAATAAAGAAAAAGCAGTAGAACATGGAATAAGGCTGGCAGAGCAAGGAGCAGATATTATTGATGTGGGCGGAGAATCTACAAGACCGTACTCCAGGAGGATTTCTGCTCAGGAAGAGATGGACAGGGTGATTCCAGTAATAGAGTCATTGGCAAATCAGGTCGATATACCTCTAAGCATAGATACCTATAAAAGTGAGGTAGCAAGGGAAGCAATAAAAGCAGGTGCTTCCATGATAAATGATATAAGTGCATTCAGGTTTGATTCCAAAATGGCAGAGCTTGCGGCTCAAGAGGGCATTCCTGTTGTTTTGATGCATATGAAGGGAAGGCCAGAGAACATGCAGGACAATCCAGAATATGAAGATCTTATGGGAGAGATCATATCCTTCCTTAGAGATGTGAAGCAGTATGCTATAAAAAAAGGAATAAAAGAAGAGCATATTATCCTGGATCCAGGAATAGGTTTTGGAAAGAGGCCAGAACACAATTTAGAGATAATAAGATCTCTTAATCTCCTCTCTGAGCTGAACTCTCCTATACTCATAGGGCCGTCCAATAAGGCATTTATAGCGCGCATTGTAGGCACAAAAGCAGAAGACAGGGAAACAGGGACAATGGCGGTTATGGCATGTGCCATAATGAATGGCACTCATATAATAAGAGTGCATAATGTGGAGAAGGCTGTAAAAACAGCAAAGATTGTGGATGCCATAAAGAGGGCAGAATATGATCCTCTGCATTGATATAGGAAATACAAATATAGTCTTTGCTCTTGTAAAAGGTGATAAGGTCATCTCAAAGAAGCGAATGGATACAAGATGGGATATAACAGCTATTGAATTTGAGATGTTTATAGGATTCTTTTTTAAAAGAGATATATCTGATATTATCATCTCTTCTGTTGTTCCTCCTTTAAATCCTATGATAAAAAAGGCATGTCTCTCTTATTTTGGGAAAAGTCCATTAATAATAAATCACAAAATGGAGTTTGGCATCTCTATACTATACGATGAGATAGAAAGACTTGGCTTAGACAGGATAATAAATGCAGCTGGGGCTTTTAATAAATACAAAAAAGGGGTTATCATAATTGACTTTGGGACTGCCACCACATTTGACTATGTTTCTCCAGATGGCAGATACATGGGTGGAGCAATATCACCGGGTATCAGAATCTCGGCAGATGCCCTGTTTAAAAAGGCTTATCAGCTTCCAAAGATAAAGGATTTTTGGATTCCCAAGAGAGTTCTTGCTAAAGGGACTTTAGAAAGTATAAATGCAGGAGTGATCTTTGGATATGCCTCCCTTGTAGATGGAATGGTAAATCGAATAAAGCAGGAGACAGGTGATAGGAATCTCATCACTGTTGCCACAGGTGGTCTTTGCTTTCTTATGAAGGATGTATGTAAAAGTATTGATGAAGTGGATGAAGATCTTACCATATATGGACTCGCACTAGTTTACAGGCTGAATAAAAGATGATTACAGAAAAAAGCTGGTTTCCTCAAATACTGAGGCCAAGTCGATATATAGATCATGAAATAAATATAGTAAAAAAGGATCCTGAGAAGGTAGAAGTATCTATCGCCCTTGCCTTTCCAGATGTTTATGAAGTGGGCATGTCTCATCTGGGGCTCAAGATCCTTTATCACATATTAAACAAAGAAAGCTGGATATATGCTGAAAGGGTTTTTTGTCCTTGGGTGGATCTGGAAAAAAGGCTCAGGAAAGAGAAGATTCCTCTTTGGTCACTTGAATCAAAAAGGCCTTTGAATGAATTTGATATAATAGGCTTTAGCCTTCAGCATGAGCTGTGTTACACGAACATACTTACCATGCTGTCTCTGTGTGATATTCCTTTTTTTTCAGATGAAAGAGGAGATGATCACCCGTTGATTATAGCGGGTGGCCCAGTGTGCTTTAATCCAGAGCCTATTGCAAGATTCTTTGATCTCATAGTTATAGGAGATGGGGAAGAGGTATTATTAAAGATATGTAAGGTGATAAGAGAGGCAAAGACATCTGGGATTAATAAAAAGGAATCTATACTAAAGGCATTGGCACAGGTTGAAGGAATATACATTCCATCCTTGAAACAGGATAAAGTAAAAAAGGCCATTGTAAAGGACATTGACCAATATCCTTTCCCTGACTCTCAGGTGGTTCCGTTTACAGAAATAGTTCACGACAGACTTTCCATAGAGATATTCAGAGGATGTGGCAGAGGATGCAGGTTTTGTCAGGCTGGATTTATATACAGACCAATTAGGGAAAGAAGTCCTGAGTCTGTTTTAGAAAAGGCAATAATGGGATTAAAAAAAACAGGTTATGAAGAGATTTCGCTGCTTTCTCTGAGTAGTGGTGATTATAGCTGTATAGATGTATTGATAGAGAGACTTATGGATATTGTAGGAGATAAAAAAATAGCTTTAAGTCTTCCATCTTTGAGAATTGACTCCATGAATCCTGTTATTGTTGAGCAGATAAAAAGGGTGAGAAAAACAGGTTTTACCTTGGCTCCTGAGGCAGGTAATGAGGATTTAAGAAAGGTTATAAATAAAAACATATCTGATGAAGAGATACTGAGGATTTCAGAACTGGTATATAAGGCTGGCTGGAATCTTATAAAGCTCTACTTTATGGTAGGGCTCCCTACTGAACAGGCAGGGCATGTAGCAGATATAGCAAAACTTTCAAAAGAAGTTCTTAAATGTGCGGGAAAAAGAGCCAAAAAGAACAAATTAAACATAAGTATCGCAACATTTGTTCCCAAATCACATACACCATTTATGTGGGAAGCACAGCTCAATGTGGAAGATGCAAAAGAAAGGATCTTTTCTGTAAGGGATGCCCTTAAAGGTTCTGCTATAAGGGTAAAATGGAATGATCCAGAGTTAAGCTGGCTTGAAGGGGTATTTTCAAGAGGAAATAGACGGCTTTCTGATGTCATAATATCTGCATGGAATATGGGAGCAAGGTTTGACTCTTGGTCAGAACACTTTAACAAACAGATATGGGAGAGAGCATTTCATGAAAATGGAGTGGATCCATCTGAATACCTAAGAAGTAGATCGCCTGATGAGCCACTTCCATGGGATCACATAGATTCTGGTGTAAAAAAGGAGTTCTTATTAGCAGAACTGAAAAAGGCATTTAAGGGTGAATTGACAGAAGATTGCAGAAAAAGATGCAATAATTGTGGTGTGTGCGACAAGGAAATAAGGCTTGTTTTATGCAAGGATTTATCTGTGAATAGAATAGAGATTGAAAAGAGAAGAGAGGAGCATAAGTCTATAAAAAGATACAGAATGATATATACAAAAATAGATATTGCCAGATTTTTAAGTCAGTTGGAAGTTATGAGGGCAATTGCACGGGCATTTAGGAGATCTGACATAGATCTTGTTTATTCACAAGGATTTCATCCTATGCCAAAGATCTCTTTTTCTCACGCACTTCCTGTTGGTGTGGAAAGCGTGCATGAAGTAATGGATGTTCAGATAAGAAGAGAGCTTGACTGCACCGATGCAAAGTCGAGGATAAACAGGCAGCTTCCCAGGGGGATAAGGATATTGTCTATCTATGAAATTCCTAAAAAGAGCAGGATATTTCCCAAAGAAAGTCACTACTTAGTAGTAGTAAAGGATGGATTTATAAGAGAATCTTTGCTAAACAGCTTTGATGAGGAAGATGAGTTTTGTGTAAAAAAAGGAGATAAAGAGATAGATTTAAAAAAAATAATAAAATCTATATCCTTTGATCCTGATGGAAGGCTTAATATAATAGTAAGGCACGGGCTTGGTGAAGTAAGAATCTTGGATATTGTTAAAGAGATTTTTGGGGTTGAAGATAAAGACATTCTAAAAATAATAAGAATGAGGCAGGTGATATAATTGTCAGCCCAGCTCATAATAAATTACAGGTCTTATGAAACACGAGTTGCTCTCTTAGAAGATGGAAGATTGGCAGAGCTTTATATAGAGAGGAATAATTTTTGGGATATTCTGGGAAACATATATAAGGGCAAAATCGTAAGAGTCCTTCCTGGCATACAGGCAGCATTTGTAGATATAGGAACCCAGAGAACAGGTTTCTTATGCATTCAGGACATGCCTAAGCGGAATGAGGAAGACCTTAGGATAGAAGATCAGCTCTATGAAGGTCAGGAGATAGTGGTTCAGGTGATAAAGTCTCCAGCAAAAGGAAAAGGACCAAGACTTACCACAAACATAGCTATTGCTGGAAGAAGGCTTGTTCTTATGCCTTACAACAGCAACATAGGAGTATCCAGAAAGATAAAAGAAAAAGAGGAAAGAGAAAGGTTAAAAACCATAGCAAATGAAATAAGACCAGATGAAATAGGAGTTATTGTAAGAACCATAAGCAAAGGAGCAACAAAAGAAAAACTGCAAGAAGAGATGAGATTTTTGTATAGGCTTTGGAAAGATATATCTTTGAAGATAAAAAGCTTTTCTGCCCCTTCTCTTTTGTACAGAGAGCCATCTATTACTCTAAAAGCGATCAGAGATCTTTTCACAAAAGATGTGGATAAATTAGTAATAGATTCAAAAAGAGAATACAAAGCTATTATGGATTTCATAAATGATTTTGCTCCTGGACTTAGGTATTGCATAGAGTTGTATGAAGGATCTAAACCCATCTTTGAAAAATACGGGATAGAGCCTGAGATAGACAAATTATTTCAACAGCGGGTTCCATTAAAATCTGGCGGATTTATTGTAATAGAGCAGACAGAAGCGCTGACTGCTATAGATGTTAATACAGGAAGTTATGTTGGAGAATATGATGTAGAGGAAACAGCACTTAGGACTAATTTAGAAGCAGTAAAAGAGATTGCTTATCAGATAAGGCTTAGGAATATAAGTGGGCTCATAGTAATAGACTTTATTGATATGGAAAAAAAGGCAAACAGAGATAAGGTATTTAGTGCCTTGAAAGATGCCTTTAATAAGGATAAGGCAAAAACAAATATACAGTATATATCAAATCTTGGATTGGTGGAGATGACAAGAGAGAGGACAAGGCTTGATCTTAAAGAGTCCCTTACAGAACCTTGTCCTTATTGTTCTGGTAGAGGACTTGTCAAGTCAAAAGAAAGTATTTGCTCTGAGATATTCAGGGAGCTGGAAAAGAAAAAAAATCTCTTAGGCTTAGGAAATGAAAAGATCCATGTTTTTGTACATCCAGAAGTAAACCTGTTTGTAAGGGAATTTAAGGAAGAATACATAAAAAAGCTGGAAAAGGATCTGGGCAAAAAGATAGTATTTATTCCCAAGGAGGAACTGCATATTGAAAACTATGAGATTGTATGACATGGTAAATCCTATTGAGTTAGAGCTGTTTAAGAACAGATTTTCCTCCATAGCTGAAGAAATGGGCGTTGTGCTTCAGAGGACCTCCTATTCTCCAAACATAAAGGAAAGAAAAGATTTTTCATGTGCCATATTTGATAAAAAAGGCGAGATGGTTTCTCAGGCACTTCATATTCCAGTCCATTTAGGCTCTATGTCTTGGGCAGTAAAGTCTGCGATTTCTGATATAGAGCTAAAACAGGGGGATATGATCATATTGAATGATCCATTCAGAGGAGGAACTCATCTTCCTGATATTACCCTTATAGCTCCTGTTTTTTATGAAAAAGAGCTCTGCTTTTTTGTGGCAAACAGGGCTCACCACGCAGATATAGGTGGTATGAGTGCAGGCTCTATGCCTATTTCTAAAAACATATTTCAGGAAGGCCTGATAATCCCTCCTGTGAAACTCTTAAAAGGAGGAAGACCTCAGAAGGACCTACTTAATATGATACTCAGAAATGTGAGGACTCCTGAAGAGAGAAGAGGTGATTTAGAGGCACAGATTATGGCAAATATTGTCGGACAAAAGAGGATAAAAGAGCTTATACGCAAAGAAGGAAGAGATAAGGTCAATACATATGCATCTGCACTTATAGAATATGCAGAAAGGCACATGAAAAGCCTGATTAAGAAAATCCCTGATGGAGAATATGAATTTGAAGATTTCTTGGATGATGATGGTGCTGGAAATGAAAAGATAAGAATAAAGTGTGTTTTGAGAATAAAAAACGATGTGGCAGAGGTAGATCTTAGTAATTCTGATGAGCAAACAGAAGGTTGTGTAAATTCTGTTTATGGTGTTGTGGTATCTGCGGTTTTGTATGTGTTTAGAGCCCTTTTAGAAGAGGATATTCCTGCAAATTCTGGGTGTATAAGACCAATCAAAGTAATTACAAAAAAAGGCACAGTGGTTGATGCGGAATTTCCCTCAGCAGTGGCAGGAGGAAATGTTGAGACATCCCAGAGGATTGTGGATGCTCTACTCGGCGCACTTTCCAAGGCACTTCCTGACAGGATTCCTGCGGCAAGTCAGGGAACCATGAATAATATATCCATAGGAGGAATAGATCCGAGATCAGGCAAACATTTTGCTTATTATGAAACAATTGCGGGTGGAATGGGCGCAAGTGCAAAAGGAGATGGAGAGAATGCAATCCAATGCCACATGACAAACACTATGAATACTCCTATAGAGGCACTTGAATATGCATATCCCATAATGGTGACTGAATATAGGATCAGAAGAGGCTCTGGAGGGTATGGAAGATATATGGGAGGAGATGGGATAGTGAAGGAGCTTATGCTTTTATGTGATGCAGAAGTTACTGTTATGTGTGAAAGAAGGAAGTTTCCTCCTTATGGGTTGTATGGTGGTATGCCAGGAAAGAAAGGGATAAATATAATAATAGCAGATGGAAAAGAGATAAAATGTGCTGGAAAATTTTCTTTGAGCCTGAAAGAGGGTAGCAGACTCAGGATAGAAACACCCGGAGGAGGTGGGTTTCAGTCGCCAAACAAAGAACATTAGTAGTATATATTTCTGAACAAAGAAGAAGAACAAGGTTCTGCACATGGTGCAGGTTTTGCGGAATACAAATACCCTATCTAGAAGTGCACTAGTGTGCAATTTTGTTATATTAGAGAAATCTATGAATAAGGGCAAGGGGTTTTTCGTCTGCTCCGAGTCTCTCGGGCTGGTCTCTTCTATGACTTATCTGCGGGGGATACCTGCCCCCTCCGCATTCCCGTCACTCAACTGTTAATAATCAAATATGCTTACTAATGATGGGCTTGGATGTCTGGTAAAGGACTATGCTTGTTTTAGAGAGACTTGAGTGACGGGCTGCGGTTTCCCCCACATATAAGCCACGAAGAGACAGTGCCCTTTCGACAGTCGCATCCGAAAAACCCCTTGCCCTTATTCCATGTCCGGTCTTATCCCTATAATGCATACTGATAAGAGAGAAACTTTTGCGTAAGGTCAGATTATAAAACATTTATACAATAATTTTGGTATTATACCTCAGATATTAAAAAGCTTACTTTTTATCCTTATATTAAAGAGCCTTTTTTAGAATGATTTTAAATTGGTATTAGAGGAAATTTTGGACTTGACCCATTAACTGGAGTTTGTGAAATTATAAAAGAAAATTTGTCTTGGAGGAAATGATGCAGGATACAGCATTAAAAGGAAGGGTAGACAGGCTTGAAGAAGCCATGATGGAGCTTGTATATCAATCCAGAAAAACAGAGATGGAGATTGAAAGCCTGGCTCAGGAAATGAAAGAGTTTAAACAGGAGATGAAGGAATTTAAAGATGAAATGAGGAAGTTTAAGGAAGAAGCAGAAAAAGACAGGAAAGAGATGAGAGAAAAGATGGACAGATTTCAACAGGAAGCAGAAAAAGACAGGAAAGAGATGAGAGAAGAAATGAATAAGTTTAGAGAAAGTATGGAAAAATTTAAAGAAAACATGGAAAAAGAGCGCAAGGAAGCAACTAAAGAGTGGAACAAAAGATGGGGAGAGCTGGCAAATAAGCTTGGCACAATAGTGGAGGATATCATATCTCCTGCCATAGGGCCTGTTATAAGAAAGTATTTCTACTGTGATCCAGAGTATATAGGTATCAGGATAAAGAAAAGAAAAAAAGACTTAAGGGATGAATTTGATGCCATTGCTATATGTGAAGACAAGGTGTTTTTATTTGAGGTCAAGGCAACTCCAAAACCAGAGTATGTGTTTGAGTTTGTAAGAGAAAAAGTAAATAGATTTAAGAAACTTTTTCCTGAACTATTGGATAAAAGGCTTTATCTTATATTTGCATCCCTCAGGTTAGAAAAAGATATTCTCAATCTTCTTACAAAGCATAAGATATTTGGTATGGCATATAGAGAATGGGAATATATGGACATACTTAACTTTGATGAAGTAATGAAACAGGCCAAGAGCCAAGAAAAAATATAGGATATATATAAGTAGATGGATAAAAGTGTGATTACTATCACCACAGATTTTGGCATAAAGGATGCCTATGTAGGGGTGATGAAAGGGGTTATTCTTTCCATAAACCCATATGCACAATTGGTGGATATTACCCATGAAATAGAACCCGGAAATATATTAGAAGCAGCTTTTCTCCTGAAAGACGCATATGAGTATTTTCCCAAAGCTACGGTTCATTTAGTGGTTGTTGATCCTGGAGTAGGTGGGAAAAGAAGGCCCATAGCAATAAAGGCGGGAAAGTTTTTCTTTGTTGGCCCAGATAATGGGCTTTTCTGGCCTATTATTTCTGATAACAAGGATATCTTGATAGTTCATCTAACTAACAGGAAATATTTTTTAGAAGATATAAGCAGCACATTTCATGGAAGAGATATATTTGCTCCTGTGGCAGCGTATATCTCTAAAGGAGTTCATCTTCTGGATATGGGAGTTTCTATAAATGATCCTGTAAGGTTAGAAATAAAAAGACCTATGCTCTTAAAAAACCAGATAGTTGGCTCTGTTATAAGGGTAGATCGTTTTGGAAACCTTATAACCAACATATCTGAAAAGGACATAATAGAGTGTTTTGGAAGGCTCTCTGGCTTGGAGGTAGAAATAGGGGGAAGAAAGATAAGAGAAATTAGCAAAACTTACTCTGATGTGCCTCGTGGACAGCTTCTTGCACTCATAGGAAGTTCGGGGTTCTTAGAAATTTCTGTAAACAGAGGCAGTGCTTATGAACTTTTTGGAAAAGAGGCAAAAGGTCTTAAGGTGTATATAAAACCTAATCTGTTTGATTCTTGATCCTTTTCAGATATTCTTCCCATTCAACAGGAAGAAGATATTTTTTTTTATTGTTGCATTCCTTACATGCAGGAACAATGTTTTCTCTTGTGCTCTTTCCTCCTCTGCTAAGAGGAATTATATGATCCATGGTAAGATTTTTCATTCCCACCTTTGCACCACAGTAATAGCAGATACCTCGACTTATCTTTTTTCTCCACCACCTTGTGTTCCTCAACTTCCTTGCTTTTTCTTTTTCCTTTCTTATCTCTTTATCTGTTATTATTTCCCATCCCATCTTCCTATCCTTATCTCAGGAAATAGTCTTTTTTTACACTGAGTCAGAAAATACTCGTCTGTCATACCAGAGATAAAGTCTCTCACAATTTCAGGATACTTTCTCTTTTTTTTGTACTCTTCAGACATACCATCTAAAAATCCTTTGAATATATCTGATTCTTGATTTCCCTTTTGTAAATCTTCCATGTATTTTTCAAACAAAAGTCCAAACATAAGTTTTATCTTTCCTGTTTGATCCTTTATCTTTGGATTTAAATATATATAGATTTCATTGAATTTTTTTAGTTTTTTTAGCGCTTCCCCTACTTTTTTGCTAAAACTTATATAGGGCTTATTCATACTGTTTGCTACCAGATCTTCTACCAAGGTATATACAATCTTTCCATTGGTATCTCCTAATATCTTTCTGCATTCTTCTGGGATGTCGCTTCTTTTTACAATACCCAGTCTTATGGCATCTTCTATGTCTCTTCCCACATAGCTGATAATGTCTGCCATTCTTACAACACATCCTTCCATGGTCATAGGCATAAGCTTGATACTCTTATTTTTCATAAGAGCATCTATTTCTTGCTTGAGGGTGTCAAAACTCTTATTCCATTGAGGTTCTAATTTCTTTGTATATACCTCTCCATTATGACATAGTATGCCATCCAAGACCTGAAGTGTTAGATTCCACCCTTTTCCCTTTCTTTCTATTTCCTGCAAAAACCTTACACTCTGAACATTATGCAGAAAAGGGCCTATTCCATATGTCTGGCATATATCAGATAATATCTTTTCTCCATCATGGCCAAAAGGTGCGTGGCCTATGTCGTGACCCAATGCAATGGCCTCTATAAGGTCTTCATTTAATCTAAGGAGTCTTCCTATGGTCCTTGCTATCTTAGATACAAGCTGCACATGTAATACCCTGTGGGTGATATGATCATTTTTTATAAGATAGAACACCTGGGTCTTATCTATATATCTTGTATAGGCAAGAGAGTGTAAAATTCTGTCCACATCCACAGAAAAAAACTGTCTGTGTCCATCTAGTATCTCTTCCTCTTCCTTTGCTCTGACAGCATTTATACTAAGACATGCCCAAGGAGAAAGCCTTTCCTTTTCTAATTCATCCAATTTATATCTCAGTTTTAATAGCTCCTTTTCTTTTTCTTCCATATTGCTAAATTTTTCTTGCCAAAGGAAGGCTCTGGTGTTAGAAATACAAAGCAATTTTTGACATTTATATATTATTTATATATTAACAGTGTTTGTTTATAATAACAAGACAGCAATGAGTCTGTTTAAAAAATCCTTTTGAACAGGCTCTATAAGTGTTTTGCTAATAAACAGGTTCAGGATGTGCACGGTTCTGCCGAGTGCAGTAGCCTGAACCAAAGAAAAAACCGTTGCAAGGAGGGACTATGAGTGTAGTAACAATGAAAGAGCTTTTAGAGGCAGGGGTCCATTTTGGACATCAAACAAAGAGATGGAATCCAAAGATGAAATCTTATATCTTTGGTTCCAGAAATGGAATCCACATCATTGATCTTCAAAAAACAGTAGAACTTTTTGATGTGGCTTATCAGTTTGTAGTAAAGACTGTAGCGGACGGAAAAAATATTCTTTTCGTAGGCACTAAAAAGCAGGCAAAGGATGCTATAATTGAAGAAGCAGAAAGATGTGGTATGTTTTATGTAGCTCATAGATGGCTTGGTGGCACTCTTACTAATTTTCAAACCATTAAGAAGAGCATAGAAAAATTAAGAGAACTTGAGGCAATGAAAAGAGAAGGGGCATTTAGTCAGTATCCAAAAAAAGAGGCCTTGAAGTTGGAAAAGAAGCTGCAGAAGCTAGAGAGAAACTTAGGTGGAATCAAAAACATGGATGAACTTCCAGGTGCAGTATTTATTGTGGATACAAAAAAAGAGCATATAGCAATAAGGGAGGCAAGGAAGCTTGAGATACCTGTAGTTGCTATAGCTGATACAAACTGCGATCCTGATGAGATAGACTATCCCATTCCGGGAAATGATGATGCTATAAGGGCCATAAGGCTTATATGTTCCAGAATAGCAGATGCATGTATAGAAGGTTTGAAGATCTTAGAAGAAAGAAGAAAAGAAGAGGAAGCAGTGGAAGAGAAGGATGAAGAGGAATTTGAAGCTATTTCTGAAGAGCAAAAGACAGAGTCTTCAGAAGAAGGCCCTGAGGTAGTGATTATCAAAAAAGAGACAGAAGAAGGAAAAGAAGAGAAATCAGCTAATTAAAAACAACAAAAGGAGGGATTAAATTGGCTGTATCAACTGAATTGATAAAAGAGTTAAGAGAAAGAACAGGCGTAGGTATAATGGACTGCAAAAAGGCTCTTATAGAGTGTGATGGAGATATAGAAAAGGCAATAGAATATCTGCGCAAAAAAGGAATAGCCACTGCACAAAAAAGAGGAGCAAGAGAAGCAAAAGAAGGACAGATTCATGCTTATATACATCCTGGAGGAAAGATAGGGGTGCTGGTAGAGGTAAACTGTGAGACCGATTTTACTGCCAGGACAGAAGACTTTAAAAATTTTGTAAAAGACATAGCAATGCAGATAGCTGCTCAAAATCCAATAGCTATAAGAAGAGAGGACATTCCTTCAGAAGTAATTGAAAAAGAAAAAGAGATATATGCTTCTCAGGCAAGAGAAGAAGGTAAGCCAGAAAATGTAATAGAAAAGATTGTGGAAGGGAGGCTAAAGAAATTCTTTACTGAAGCATGTCTTTTAGAACAGCCTTTTATAAAGAATACTGATATTACTGTTCAGGATCTATTAAATGAGCTCATAGCCAAAACAGGAGAGAATATAATTATAAGACGATTTGTCAGATATCAGCTTGGTGAAGAGTCGTAATGTATAAGCGTATTTTGTTGAAGCTAAGTGGTGAGGCGTTAGAGGGTAAAAAGGGCTATGGAATAGATCCCTCTGCTCTGAAGTCAGTAGTAGAGGAGGTATCTGAACTTTTGAGCATGGGGATTGAGATAGGAATGGTGGTGGGAGGTGGAAATATATTCAGAGGACTTAGGTATGAAGAATATGGATTTGATAGGGTAGTAGCGGATCACATGGGAATGCTTGCGACTCTTATAAACTGTCTTGCCCTTTCCCAGATATTTAAGGCAAAAGCCATAAAGGCAAGAGTTATAAGTCCTATAGAAGTAAAAGGACTTACAGAGTCCTTTTCAAGAGAATTAGTGGAAACAGCTCTTTCTAACAAAGAGCTACTTTTATTTGCATGTGGCACAGGAAATCCTTTTTTTACGACAGATACTGCTGCTGTGCTAAGGGCAATGGAAATAGGAGCAGAGGTATTTATAAAAGGCACAAAAGTAGATGGAGTCTATTCTACTGATCCTTTAAAAGACCCTAAGGCAGTCTTTTTTGAGACCATAGATTATGAAACATTTTTAATGAAAAGGCTCGGCGTACTTGATCTTACTGCTGTATCTCTTGCTATGACATATGAGCTTCCTATTGTGGTTTTAAATATCCAAAAAAAAGGAAATCTGAAAAGACTAATCTCTGGTGAAAGGATCGGCACAATCATAAAAGGAGGGATGGGCAATGCAGGAAGAAATACTTGCTGAATTAAGAGATAAGATGAACAAGAGCATAAATGTGCTAAAAAGAGAACTGAGTAAGATAAGAACAGGGCGAGCCTCTACAGCCCTTTTAGAAGATATTATGATAGAATGTTATGATACAGAGATGCCTCTGAAACAGGTGGCTTCTATATCTGTGCCTGAAAGTAGGTTGATCCTTATACAGCCGTGGGATAAGTCAATCATAGGAAATATAGAAAAGGGGATTCTGAAGTCGGAGCTGGGATTGACTCCTGTAAATGATGGCAAGATAATAAGAGTTCCTATTCCTCCCCTTACAGAGGAAAGAAGAAAGGAGCTGGTAAAATTGGTTAAAAAAGTGGGAGAAGAGATAAAGGTAGCTATAAGGAACAATCGAAGAGAAGCAAATGATATGTTCAAGGAACTTAAAAATGAAAAAGAGATCTCTGAAGATGACTATAGAAGAGCCTTAAATGAGGTGCAAAAGATCACGGATGAGTTTATTGAAAAGGTAAATAAGCTTGTGAATGAAAAAGAAAAAGAGATTATGGAATTCTGATCTTGTAAAAGATGAGTGAGCTTCCTAGAAAACTGCCCGCTCATGTGGCCATAATAATGGATGGAAATGGAAGATGGGCTCAGAAAAGAGGTCTTCCCAGATTTCAGGGTCATTTTAAAGGAGCAGAATCTGTTAAAGAGATTGTAAAAGCCACTAGAGAGTTTAACATACCTTGGCTTACTCTTTATTCCTTTTCAGAAGAGAACTGGAAAAGGTCAAAAGAAGAGATACAAACCTTGATGAATCTATTGGTGGAATATCTGGAAAAAGAGCTTTCTGAAATGCAGGAAAATGGCATAAGATTGAAGGCTATTGGCAGAATATGGAAGCTTCCAGAAAAGGCAAGGGAAAAGCTTTTAGAAGCAATAGAAAAGACGAGTAATAATAAAGACATGACCTTGGTCTTGGCGCTTAGTTATGGCGGAAGACAGGAGATTACAGATATGCTTAAAAGTGTTTTGCGAATTAAGCAGAACCTGACTGATTTGGATAAGATAACAGAAGACTTTGTTGCTCGTTATCTGTATCTGGAGATGCCAGATCCAGACTTTCTTATAAGAACGGGAGGAGAAAAAAGGATAAGTAACTTTCTTTTGTGGCAGATTGCTTATACAGAACTTTATTTTACAGATGTGCTATGGCCTGATTTTGGCAGAGAGGAATATATCCGTGCCCTCCAGGATTTTGCCACAAGAAAAAGGCGGTTTGGAGGAGTTTAATGCATCTGAAAAGATGGCTCACCGCCTTTGTTCTTTTTCCTTTGACCATATATATCATAGGGTTTTCTCCTTCTTGGACTTTTTATAGTTTTTTGATCTTTTTTCTTTTTTTGGCTCTGAAGGAATTCTATACTATCACTTCTATTGCTTTTATGTCCCAGCTTTTTGGATATATATCCTCGCTTTTTCTTTTACTTACAATCTTGATAGGACGTATGTATCTTTTTCCTTTGTCAGTTTTTTTTATTGTTTTTCTTTGCTTTTCTTTTGCCATTCTTTCTAATCATTCTCCTGCAAGAGAGGTAATTCAAGAAATAGGATTTTCGGTCTTATCCGTGCTTTATATTGCCATACCTTTTTCTATGATAATGATGATATATAAACATCCTCTTGGCAAGGCATGGATATTGTTTCTAATCTGCATAGTTATAGCCGGAGATACAGGGGCATTCTATTTTGGAAGATATCTTGGCAAACACAAGTTGCACAAAAAGGTGAGTCCAAATAAGACATGGGAAGGGGCAGTAGGTGGGCTTTTTTGTTCTACTATAGCAGGGCTTATGTTTATAAGGGCTTTCAAGATCTCCTCCTTTTCCTGTGGCATGATATGTTTTTTGGTTTTTATTTCTGTTATTGCTCAAATAGGAGATCTTGCAGAATCCTTTATAAAGAGGAGCTTTGGTGTAAAAGATTCTGGTTCTATACTTCCAGGTCATGGGGGTGTGTTGGACAGACTGGATTCTCTTTTATTTGCAATACCTTTTCTTTATGGATACATGATAGGAAGATGAAAAATATAGTCATACTTGGATCAACAGGTTCCATAGGGGTTACAGCCCTGAGGGTCATAAGACAAAATCCAGAAAAATATAAAGTAGTCGGTCTTACTGCTGGAAGAAATGTTCAGCTTCTCTTTAGGCAGATTGCTGAATTCAAACCAAAGGCAGTTGCTGTATTGCAAAGGAAAGATGCTGTATGGCTGAAAAACAGACTTCCAGACAAAGATCTGAAGATATACTCGGGTGAAGATGGTTTTGTAAAGGTTGCTACCTTAGCTGAATCGGACATAGTAATTTCTTCCATAATGGGTGCGGCAGGGCTTATTCCCACCTTCTCTGCTATAAAGGCCGGAAAGGATATTGCCCTTGCTAATAAAGAGACAATGGTTATGGCTGGACCTATTGTTGTAGAGGAAGTGAAAAAAAGAGGCGTTTTTGTTATTCCAGTAGATAGTGAGCATTCTGCTATTTTTCAATCTATTCAGGGGCACCCTAAGGACGGTATAAAAAGGATAATACTTACAGCTTCTGGAGGTCCTTTTAGAAATACTTCCTTAGAGGAAATGGCAAATGTTACTCCTGAACAGGCATTAAAGCATCCTAATTGGAAAATGGGAAAAAAGATTACCATAGACTCTGCTACCATGATGAACAAAGGCTTGGAAGTAATAGAAGCAAGATGGCTTTTTGACATCCCAGTAGATAAGATAGACATACTTGTACATCCTCAGAGCATAATCCATTCTATGGTAGAATATAAAGATGGCTCAATTATTGCTCAACTTGGTATTCCTGATATGGCAATTCCTATCTCCTATGCTCTTTCTTATCCGCACCACATAAAAAATGATTTGCCCTCCTTGGAGCTGGATAAGATCGGAATACTTTCTTTTGAAAAGCCGGATCTTAAAAGATTTAGATGCATTGGATTGGCATATGATGCTATAAGAATAGGTGGAAGTATGCCTGCTGTTATGAATGGTGCAAATGAAATTGCGGTTGAGGCATTTCTGAGAAAAGAGATAGGATTTCTGGATATTCCTGTTATAATAGAAAAAATAATGTCTATTCATGAGCCTTTCCCTATAAACAGTATTGCTTCTGTTATGGAAGCAGACAGATGGGCAAGGCAAAAAGCAAGGGATGTTATTAAAAGTATGCAGGGATAGCAATGAATACCTTTCATGTGTTTCTCTATTATGTGCTTCCATTAATATTAATCCTGGGTGTTCTGATCTTATTTCACGAGCTTGGCCATTTTATTGTTGCAAAACTGTTTAATGTAAAAGTGCTTAGATTTTCCTTGGGGCTTGGCCCAAAGCTGTTTGGAAAAAAGTTTGGAGAAACAGAATATGCTATATCCATGATCCCTTTTGGTGGATATGTAAAGATGCTCGGAGAAGATTTAGATGAAGAAGAGCCTATACCTCAATGGGAAGAGCATAGGGCTTTTAATAATCAGCCTATCTTAAAAAGGATGGCTATTGTTGCAGCTGGGCCTATCTTTAATCTGCTTTTGGCCTTTTTTATATTCGTATTTTTTTATGCCATAGTAGGGGAAAAGGTCTTAGCTCCAGAAGTAGGAAAAGTAGAAAAGGGAAGTCCTGCATGGTTAGCAGGTGTAGAGCCAGGAGATTTTATATTGGCTATAGATGATATACCTGTAAGACGGTGGGAAGACATAAAAAAAATAGTTCGTAAAAAAGGGAGTGTTCCTATAAAACTAAGGGTTAAAAAAGGGGATGATATTTATCTGATACAAGTTACACCTAGACCCGGAAAGGTAAAAAACATATTTGGTGAAGAGGTTCAGACAGTTATCATAGGGATAGTTGCTTCAGGCAAAAAAAGGATTCTAAAGTTTTCTTTCCTAGGGGCTGTAAAAGAGGCATTTAATAAAAGCTGTGAAATAACAAGGCTTACCTGTATAACACTGGTAAAGCTGGTAAAAAGGGTTGTGCCCATGAAGACCTTAGGAGGTCCTATATTAATAGGGCAAATCACAGGCAAGATTGCTCAGCAAGACTGGAGATATTTGTTTCCCTTTACGGCGGTAATAAGTATTAATCTGGGAATATTGAATCTGCTTCCTGTGCCAATCTTAGATGGAGGTCTTATACTGCTTCTATTTATAGAGATTATTCTGAGGAGACCATTGGATCGGAAAGTTCAGGAGACTGCCCACAAAGTAGGTCTTATATTATTGATAGGGCTTATGGCAATAGTAATGTATAATGATATTATGAGGGTTTTGACAAAATAATGATACTGGTCTTGAATACAACTACTAAACAATTTTCTATTGCACTTTTATCAGACACAGGTACTCTTATCTCAGAGCAGGTGATAATGCCTCTAAGCTCTGGCTCTGCCTTTTTTATACCAAGCTTAGACTTTTTGCTAAGGCATTCATGCAATAATATAAAAGACATAAGTTGTGTTGTGGTAGCAATTGGTCCTGGCAGTTTTACAGGATTAAAGGTGGCTCTTTCTGTGGCAAAGGGAATCTGCTTTTCTATGAATATTCCTATAATAGGAGTTTCGAGTCTTGAAGCACTTGCTATGCAGGTAGCATATAGTAGTATTCCTGTTACTGCTATAATAGATTCCAGAAAAAGGGAGTACTTTTTTGCCCAATTCGAGTTTAAAAATGGAAATCTTGTGAGAAAAACGTCTGATAGCTGTATAAAGATCGAAGAGTTTTCTAAAAGATTTCAAAAGACCTTATTTATTGGGAATGACTACGATAGTCAAGCAAACCTTATAAAAGAATATATAGGAAAAGATGCCTTACTTGCTCCTTCTCATCTATGGCATATAAGTGCGGCGCATGTGGGCATATTGGGGCTCAAAAGACTTAAAAAAGGTGATGTGGATGAAATATTATCCTTAGAACCTATATATCTCAGACCTCCAGAAATCAGAAAAAATCCTTATGGGTTAAGGAATTGAAAGAAAAACACATCAATAACAGGTTACCTCTTGTAAGAATTGCTATTCCCTTTGTATTGCTGGGAATAGTATTGAGCATGCTTTTTCTTTGGTTGGGAAAAGAAGGGCTTTTTTTGATTTTTGCTCTTTTCACTTCATTTATTGCTTTCTTTTTCAGAGATCCTAATAGGATTTGCCCTGTCTCTGAAGGAGCAATTCTTTCTCCAGCAGATGGAAGGATATTGGAGGTAAAAGATGTGGGAGATAAGATCAAGATCTCAATATTCATGTCTCTTTTGGATGTTCATGTAAACAGGATTCCTGTAAGTGGAAAGATAAAAAATGTTACACATACTCCTGGAAGATTTTTCAGAGCAAATCTGGACTCAGCTTCTAAAGAGAATGAGAGAAATAGGATTCTGCTTCAGCCAAATACTTCATCTGAGCCTTTTGTGCTTATTCAGATAGCAGGCATCCTTGCAAGGAGGATCATATGCTGGGTCAAGGAAGGAGATCAAGTGGTAGCAGGCCAAAGATTTGGACTTATATGTTTTGGCTCAAGGGTGGAACTTTTTGTAAATAAAGAATGTAATATTATAGTAAGTCCTGGGCAAAAGGTAAAAGCAGGTATAAGTATTTTAGGGTATAATTATGAAAAAAAGAAGAATTAATAAAAATAATAACAAAAAAAAGAAAAGGAAAGGAATATATATATTACCCAATCTTTTTACTACTGTCTCGTTATTTTTCGGCTTTTTTTCAATAGTATCTACGTTGGAACAAAAATATGAGCCTGCAGCCATCATGATCCTTATATCCTGTATCTTTGATATGCTGGATGGAAGAGTGGCTCGCCTCACCCACACAACAAGCCAGTTTGGAATGGAGTATGATTCTCTTTCAGACTTAGTAGCTTTTGGGGTTGCACCTGGTATTCTGATATTTAAGTGGTCACTTCAGTCCATAGGAAGGCTTGGATGGCTGGCTTGTTTTGTTTATATTGCATGTGGTGCACTGAGGCTGGCCAGATTCAATGTGCATGCAAGAA
>JAMOPX010000225.1 GCA_027064285.1 Desulfobacterales bacterium
AAAGCATTACCATTTCTGCAGATGGACAGTTAGGTGTAACCGGTAAAGCTGCAACAATCACTGCAGGGGATGCCACATCAGTAATAATATCAAAGGTAGCCCATGATTCAGCATTGCAAATAAATGCGCCTAAGGTTGTTACACTTAATGCTACTGCAAATGCTGATTTGGACCTTAGGGGAGATGATGCTAATGCCAATCTTATGGGAGGAGATGATGTTAAGCCCGATCTTTCTGGATTGCAAGAACTTACAGCATCAATAGAAGGAGATGGAAATGTAATATCACTTCCTGATTTGGCAAAAATCCATTCTGTCACCGTTAGCGGTTCAGGTTCAGTAGATTTGGGAAATCTTGGTTCAAATACACTTGCAGATTACGGTATAGAAATAACTGCATCAGGTCTTGCAGGAGATGATGCAACAGGTGGTGTTTCTCTTAATATTGGAAATATTAATACCAAAGGCACAGATATTACAATAGATGCATCTGAGGTGCTCGGAAAAGTAAATATTGGAGCAATAAATGCTCTTAATGGAGCAACTACAGCGGGTAATGTAACAATTGACGTTAATGGAACAGGAGGAGATGTTGGTCTTGGTGCCATAACTGGTAAAGATGTAACTATTGATGCAGCAGGGGCATTGGGAAAGATTACTTATGGAGGAGACATAAAGGTAGGAAATTCTCTTGATCTTGCAGGAGTAGATTTGCAGAGTAACACACTTGACGGTATAAAAGGTGGAATAATTAAACCTACAGGAAGTAGTTTTACTGCTAATATCAGTGGTGGAATCAAAGATGATAGCTTTAAGATAGTAACTGAAGATGCAAATAATACAACAAATATAACTGTTAAAGGAGACTTGCAGATAGGAACAGATACTTTGATAGTAGATGCTAGTGCTGAGATTACTGAGGCAGTAAGCATAGATATGAGTGGATTAAGTGATGTGGATACAACTAAAGTTTTAGGTGGTACACAAGATGATACAATCACCACTGGTGATGGAAATGACACCATCTATGGTGGTAAAGGGGCTGATACAATCACCACTGGTGATGGAAAAGATAAAGTGATACTTAATTCTCCATTTAATGCAGCAGATAGTATTAAAGACTTTAGCACAGGAGATGATGGTCTTTATATTGATTTGAAAAATGATGCTGATGATAACGTGCCAGCTTCTAAGTTTGGAACAGTTAACACTGTTGATACCAAGTTTACTTCTGGTGGTAGCCTGAAAGTAATCGGTACTATTACCGGTAATGTTGGAATTGTAAATAAAAATATAAATGCTAACTCTAAGACTGCAGCTGCTCTTAATTCACATCTCTGGTTAAAAGGTAAATCTTTGACTATAGATGCTGAGCAGGATCAAATTATTCTAAAGACAGCAAGTGGAACAAAGACTATTAAGTCTTTTATCCGTCATACCACAGGTGTTACTGCAGCATTGTTCTTCTATGATACAGATGACCATATGTTAAAGATGTATGGGCTAAAATTGGCAGATAATAATGATGCAGATAATGCTTTTAATACAGTTTCTCAACTTACTGTTAAAACTATAGCCAAGTTTACTGATGGCAAAGAGCCTGTAGCTGGTGACATTCACATTTTCTAATAATGCAGTCTAAAAAACGGGGTGGCGATTAGCTGCCCCGTTTTAATTTATAGAAAAACCAAGGGCTAAAACTCCACTGACCTGTCAAACTCCCTTTAAATGTTTTTAATATCTGTGCTTTCAATACCTATATTTATGCATTTTTCTACATAGTAAAATGAAAGATTTCTCCCTTTTAAATAAATCATTAACTCCGATATAAGACCAACAAATATAAATTGAAGTGCGGCTATCATTAAGAATATAGCTATAATAAAAAGAAAAGGATAATCTTTTATAGGTAAATGAAACATTAATTTCCTTAAATATAAACCTATTACAATAGATAGTCCTATAATAAAATGAATAAGCCCAAATATTCCAAATAAATGAAGTGGTTTTTTTAAATAAAAATACAAAAAAGATATAGTAAGTATATCAAAAAAACCATCAAATACTTTTTTAAAACCATATTTAGATTTTCCTTTCAGCCGAGGATAATTTTTTACTTTAATCTCTGTTACATGAAACCCTTTGGAATTAGCAATAACAGGCATGAAACGAAATAGCTGCCCATATATTTCTTCGGGTTGAATAACATCTCGATAAAATACCTTAAAAGAACAATTAAAATCATGCAAAGGAATACGTGTGATTTTTCGCAGTATAAAGTTAAATATCCTTGAGATAATATTTTTAGATTTCCATCCTGAGACATATTCATATCCTTCTAATAGCTTTTCTATAAGATTTTTTATTTCTGAAGGATCATCTTGCAAGTCTGCATCCATAGTTACTATAATTGGAAATCTCGCATTTTTAATCCCTATAGAGTATGCGGCACCTTTTCCAAAGTTTTT
The DNA here is from genome assembly GCA_027064285.1 of Desulfobacterales bacterium. Classification (GTDB taxonomy): domain Bacteria; phylum Desulfobacterota; class DSM-4660; order Desulfatiglandales; family JALVZP01; genus JALVZP01. The sequence goes on from JAMOPX010000225.1 coordinate 2,468, forward strand.
TCTAAAGCGTATCACTTTTACTTTTTTATCTTTTTTGGCTATTTGTGCCAGCACACTAAATGTATTGTCTTCACTGCCATCATCAATAAATATTAGTTCCCACATAAAAGAACTATTTTTTAAAGCATCCTTTATTTTTTCGTAGAGGATAGGAATATTTTCCTCTTCATTAAAAGCAGGAATTATTATTGATATTCCGTCAATTCTTTCTGTGTATTGCATTTTAACTAATTAATCTCAAAGATTGCTTTATTACCATTTTTTGCAATAATATTATATTTTATTCCCATTCGATTAAATCGTTCTTTTGTTCTTTTTATATGACCTATATAATATATTTTTATCCCTTTTTTTACTAATTTAAAAAAATCATCTTCATCAAAACACATTTTCATTCTATCCTTTTGTATAAAATGCAATTTAGAATTTTTGTTATTTCTAAGAAAATAAGCTGGTTTTTTTGTATAAAAATTTAAAATAGCAATATGAGCAAACTCTGGAAGCTCTTCAGAAAATAACAAGCTGTTGGTTTTATTAGATGAATATTTATTGTATGCATCAGCAGCAAATTTTATAGAATCATTATTATAGGCTGCTACATACATTTCTTTTGTAAAGAAAAAGAATATTATCATATAGCAAAATAACAATAAAAAGAAACCTTTTATTTTATTTTTAAATATCAAAAAGAACATTAAGCTATTAAATAAAAAAGAGGTTAGAAGAAACTGTTTTGCGAGCTTAATGGATGGAATATCTAACATACTTATCAAGTTTGATTTGCTTTTTAGAGTAAGTATAAAATAAGCAATAATAGCTATTATTGCTAAATATAGCCACAAATATTTCCACCATCTTATTATTCTTGTTTCTCGTTTTGTGGTAATCATTTTTTCAATGCCTACAGATAGTATTATAAAAAGAGGAGGATAAATATGCAGGCTATAAAAATCAACTTTACATCTTGCTATGCTAAATAACAAAAGAGGGATTAAAGACCAAATGATTAAGAAAATAATCTTTTTCTTATATTGATGGTTTTTCCAAAATTTTACAATAACATCCCATATAAAAGGAGTAAATATAATCCATGGAAAAAATTCTCCTATAACATAGGCTAAAAAAATAGAAGTAGGGAAAAGCGAATCTTTAGAATCAAGTGTACCTAACAATCTACCAATATGTTCGTTAATAACGAAACACTTTAAAAAATCAGGATGTCGTAAAGTCATTACTGCTGACCACGGGATAGTAAAAATTAGCAGGATAAAAATTCCAATAAAATCGAAAACATATTTTGCCTTTTGTAGTTCTCTAAAGGATATTAGATAAACAAATACAATAACCAGAGGAAGTATAAGTCCTAATATTCCTTTTGCTAAGAAAGAAAGCCCTACACAGGTATAAAAAAGTCTTAAATATAGTTTTTTTTTATAATAAGAATTATCATAAAGCCAAAAGAATAATAATGCTGCTATATTACATGAGATCACGCTAAACTCTATTCCAGCATCTAAGCAATAAGCATACACTTCTGCAGTAAGCAGGAATATAGCGTTTGTAATAGGACCTGCAAAAGAATCAAACATATTAGCTGCTAATATGCCCGTTAATAAAGATGCAATAAATGCCCAGCTTATATTAGTGATCCTGGCGACCCATGGATGTATTCCAAATATTTTATATGCAAAAGCTGTGATCCAGAAGGTAAGAGGAGGTTTGGTGTAATAGTTTACATAGTTAAGATGAGGTGTTATCCAATCTCCTGTGACCAGCATTTCTCTGGGAATTTCAGCATACTTTGATTCTGCATTTCTTAAGGGCCTGTTTATGCTCCCAATATAAATATATACAAGAAAGAAAATAACAAAAATTAATATCCACCACAGATAGTTAACCTTATTTATTGAATAATTACCAAGCATTCCTATAAAAATACTTCTTTTTTCGCTAAAAGTGAAATTATCCCATAATTGTTGATGAAGATCAAATCCAGAATTTCTCATCTGTAATCAAAAAATATCATTTTTATATATGATTTAAGGTCCAAAATTTCTGCTGTGAAGCTGTTTTCACTTAATAGAGGGCTTAGTTGTGATTACAGATGAGGCGTATTTCCTCTTGACATGTAATTACATTATAGCTATGATGTGACTGCTTTTTTAAAGAAGACTTTGTTAAAAGGGGAAGACGATGAGATACGCAGAAACAGGTTTTAATTTAGAGGTAGATCTAAGCAGAGGTAATATAGAAAAGGTTGAGACTGACCCCAAGGATACTGAGCTCTATCTTGGGGGACTGGGAACTAATGCAAAGATTTTATGGGAAAGGGTTCCGGCTGATATAGATCCTCTTGATCCAAACAATATAATAATATTTTCGTCTGGTCTCTTAGATGGAACTTTGACAGTGGGAGCAAATAGAACCATTATTACCAGTTATTCTCCTCAAACCAGACTTATGGGCTTTTCTATGATGGGTGGATTCTGGGGGCCAGAGCTGAAATATGCAGGTTTTGATAAAGTGGTGGTAAGTGGAAGAGCAGATAATTTGGTTTATATCTTTATTAACAACGACAATGTAGAGATAAGGGATGCAAGCCATCTAAAAGGAAAAGGTGCTCTTGAAACTGCAATGCTTATAAGAGAAGAGCTTAATGATCCTAAAATACAAGTTATGGCAATAGGCCTGGCTGGAGAAAATCAGGTCTATTTTTCTTCTATAGAACATGGCAGAAACAGTGCCAGCAGATTAGGTTTAGGCGCTGTTATGGGTTCAAAGAATTTGAAGGCAATAGCTGTTCGTGGTACAAAGGATCTTCCTGTAGCAAAAGGAGAAGAGCTTTGGGAGCTGATGCAAGATATCTGGAAATATATAGAATGGCGTATGCAAAACCCTATAAAGGGTGTTCCTGCTATACTCCAGTATATAGGCTCTCCTCAAGAGATGAGGATATATGATGAAAGCTGGCATACCACAGCATTTGCATGGGGTCACGCAAGGGTAAGAAGAAAGGATTTTTGGAATGAAGAGAGAGAGAAGGAATGGGCAGAAACACAGAGAGATGTCATAGAACGCTTAATAAGCTGTTATAACTGTCCTGTAAGATGTGGTGCTATTATAAGGCATCCTGGACTTAAGACCCACAGATATATGATGAAATGCTATTCAAAGCTCACTTATGTAATGGCAAGTATGAGTGATAGCTTGGAGTTTGGTTTTAAGATAGCAGGTCTTGCTCAGGAATACGGATTAGATGGTTTTACTACACCACAGGTAATGGCATTTGCAGTAGAGCTTTATGAAAATGGTATATTAACAGATGAAGATCTGCCGAATTTTCCAAAGAGTAATGAAGAAAGATTCTTCTATCTCTTAGATAAGATAGTAAAAAGAGAAGGAATTGGAGATGCCTTAGCAAAAGGGGTATATTGGGCAGCCCGCGAGATAGGCAGAGGAGCAGAAAAGTTTGATCACAATACTACTAAAAAACATGAACAGATGACCATAAAACTTGGTATGTTGAATCCAATTTATTTCCTTATGTATGCTACCGGAGAAAAAGGAAATATCACCCAGATAGAAGGTCAAATCCCTCAAGCTCCTCTACCAGAAAACTATAAAGAAGAATTTGTTAAAGACTGGCCCCATGTTCCTACAGGCAAGGAAGAGAAATTCAAACAATTTATATTAGACTGGGGTAGAGGAGATAACAAATTTCCATTTTATCCACCTCCTCCACTTCTGTATGAACTTGTGGAATGGCAGGAAATAATGCACTATATTGATGATGCGACAGGGATATGTGCGGGATTGTCCTCTTTCCCAATAAAACCTCCGTATCATATACATAACCTGCCGAAGATAATATCTGCTGCCACAGGCTTAGATATAGACGAAGATACCCTGTGGGAGATTGCTACTAGAAATAGAACCTTAGTTAGAGCTGTAAATATAAGAAGAGGATTGAAAAAAGAAGATGAAAAACCACCAGAAGATCACTGGAAAAAGAGATTTCCTGAGTATGAACAGCAGATCTTAGAAGGTTACTATGAATACAGAGGTTGGAATAAGGATGGTATTCCAACAAAAGAGACATTGGAAAAATTGAAGTTAGACTATGTTGCTAAGGACTTTATAGAAAAAGGAATCTTAAAAGAAGAATAAAAAAGAGGTGGGAGCCGTGGAAAAGAAGAAAAAGATAGTTAAACAGATTATAATCAATCCGGATGAGTGTAATGGATGCCGTGCATGTGAGGCTATCTGTTCTGCATTTCATGCAACTCAGAAATATAGCATTGCTAATCCTGCAAGATCAAGGATCTATGTATGGTGGGATCCTTTAAGAAATCTTTATGTGCCTGTGTATGGTGGCCCATATGCAGCGGCAGAATGTATGGGAAGAGACAAGTACATCATTGGGGATAAAGAATATGATGAATGTCTTTTCTGTAGAGCAGTTAACTGTCCTTCAAGAAACATATTTAAAGAGCCGGATTCTGGTCTTCCATTGAAGTGTGACATGTGTGAAAATGAGCCTCCCTTAGAAGAACCTCTATGTGTACAAGTTTGCCAAGTGGATGCCCTGAAGTATGAAGAAAGAGAAGAAGAAGTAGAAGAAGAAACCAGAGAAGAAGAGCTGGAAATAGGACTTAAAGCTCTAATAGATAGATATGGAGTAGATAATGTTATAGATACTATGGTCAGGCTTTCAAAGAAAGAGCAAACCTCTTAAAAAGGAGCGCAAAAGATCATGGAAAATGTAGCTGAATATAAAGAAATAGTAGAGGTAATAAAATTAAGTGGTGGTGATGTATTTAAGTATTGTTATCAGTGTGGTACATGTGACACCTTATGTCCATGGAATAGAGTAATAGAGTTTAGCATGAGAAGGATAGTGAGACAGGCCTGTTTTGGAATGACAGAGATAGAAACAGAAGATATATGGAGGTGTACTACCTGCGGAAGGTGTCATTATAGATGCCCAAGAGGTGTTAAATTGATAGATCTTACTGTTTCGCTCAGGAAGATTGGTTCAGAGTACGGGGTGTTTCCTGAGCATGTAAAGCCTGTAAAAAGCGCAAATGCAAGTCTTGTAGCAGAAGGAAATCCTTTAAGTGAAGAAAGGAAAAAGAGGGCAGAGTGGACAAAAGGACTTGGTGTCCCAGAATTTGATGAAGAAAAAGAGCTTTTGTATTTTCCAGGATGTTATCTATGCTATGATCCAAGAATGAAAAAAGTAGCAAAAGCGACTGCAGAACTTTTAAATATGTCAGGAGTGGAATATGGAATCTTAGGAGAAAAAGAGAACTGCTGTGGAGAAAGCATCAGAAAAACAGGAGATGAAGAGCTGTTTAAACAACTGGCAAAAGAGAATATAAAGGCATTCATAGATAGTGGCGTAAAAAGGGTGCTTGTATCTTCTCCTCACTGTTATCACACATTCAAAAATGAGTATTCAGAATATTTTATGGTAAATTTTGATATCATTCATATGAGCCAGTTTTTGTTTGAGCTGATAGAAAAAGGGCAAATAAAGATTACAAAAGAATATAACAAAAAAGTTACATATCATGATCCATGCTATCTTGGAAGACATAATGGTATATATGATGAACCAAGAGAGATATTGAAAAAAGTTCCGGGACTCGAGCTTGTGGAAATGCCTGATAACAGAGAAGATAGTCTGTGTTGTGGTGGTGGAGGAGGAAGAGTCTGGATGGAGACAGTAAAAGGAGAAAGATTTTCTGATCTCAGGATACAGCAGGCACTTGATGTAGGTGCAGAGGTAATAGTAACATGTTGCCCATATTGTATAACTATGCTTGAAGACAGCAAAAAAACCATAGAAGATCCAAGAGCAGAGTCCTTAGAAATAAAGGATATAACCGAGCTACTTAGAGAAGTAGTCTAACAAATGTAACGGGGGTGTAAGGAAGTGGAAGAAAAAGATCTTAAAGAAATATTACTTGAAAGAATAAAACAAGAAAACTATGGAGATGTTCTGATAGTTGGAGGTGGAATAAGTGGAATTCAGGCTGCATTAGATCTGGCAGAGTCTGGATTTAAGGTATATCTTGTAGAAAAAGGCCCATCCATTGGTGGAAAGATGGGCCAGTTGGATAAGACCTTTCCTACCAATGAATGCTCTACCTGAATCCTTGCTCCCAAGATGGTCGAGGCCGACCGTCATCCTAATATAGAGATTCTCACCTATACAGAAGTCAAAGAGGTAGAAGGAGAAGCAGGGGATTTTAAAGTAACACTTATCAAGAAACCAAGATATGTGATAGAAGAAAACTGCACAGGTTGTACCACTTGTATGGAATATTGCCCTGTGCTGGTGCCTGATCCATATAATCAGGGATTATGCTATAGTAAGGCTATTCATATTTACTTTTCCTTAGCAGTGCCACTTATAAGCTACATTGATGAAAACTGTCTGTACTTAAAGGAAGAAAAATGCCGTATCTGTGAAATGGTATGTGAGAATAATGCGATTGATTTTACTCAGAAGCCAGAGAAGTTAGAGGTAAAAGTAGGTGCTATAATCCTTTCATCAGGATTTGAAATATTTGATCCAAGCAAAAGAGGAGATTTTGGCTATGGAAGATTTAAAAATGTGATAACCAGCTTGGATTTTGAAAGATATCTTTCTTCTACAGGACCATCCGGTGGAGAGATTATAAGACCATCTGATGGTAAGCATCCAAAAAAGATCGCATGGATTCAGTGTGTTGGATCAAGACAGGTCCTGGAAGGAGGAAATACCTATTGCTCAGCAGTATGCTGCACTTACACCCAAAAGCAAGTTCTTCTGGCAAAAGAACATGATCCGGATTTTGATATAACTGTCTTTCACAATGATATCCGTGCTTATGGAAAGGATTTTGAGAGATATTTCCAGAGAGCAAGCAGTCTTCCTAAGGTCAGGTTTGTAAGAAGTTATGTGTCTGTAGGCAGAGAGATACCAGAAACAAATAATGTAACCATCAGATATTCCACACCTGATGAAGGTGTAAAAGAGGAAGAGTTTGATTTAGTAGTCTTGTCCGTAGGTCTTACACCTTCAAAGGATGCAAAAGAGATAGCAGAAAAGTTTGGCATAGAGCTTGAGTCTCATGGATTCTGCTGTACAAATCTAAGCTCTCCTATAGAGACTACAAAGAAGGGGATATTTGTAACAGGAGCATTTCAAGGGCCAATAGATATTCCTGAATCTGTTTTTGCAGCCAGTGGAGCAAGTGCAAAATGTGGAGAAATGTTAAATTACAGACGCGGGGAGCTTGTGGAAGAGAGGGTATATCCTGAAGAGATGGATGTAAAAGGCGAAGAGCCACGAATAGGTGTATTTGTATGCCATTGTGGAGCAAATATTGGTAGAGTAGTAAATGTGCCAGAAGTAGTGGAATATGTAAAATCACTTCCTTATGTGGTTCATGCACAAGAGCAACTATTTTCATGCACCACTAATTCAGCAAAGGAAATATCTGATACTATAAAAGAGAAAAAGCTGAATCGTGTTGTGGTGGCTGCATGCAGTCCCAGGACATTAGAGCCCCTTTTTATGGAGACATTAAAAGAGGCAGGGCTGAATCAATATCTGCTGGAGATGACCAACATAAGAGAACACTGCTCCTGGGTGCATTCACAAGAAAAGGAGGCTGCCACCCAAAAGGCAAAGGATATTGTGAGAAAGGCAATAGCAAGGGTAGCAGCTCTACAGCCTCTGAAAGAATTTGATCTGCCTGTAAACAAAAGAGCGCTTGTTATTGGAGGCGGAATAGCTGGAATGACATGTGCTCTTTCTATAGCAACTCAAGGATATGAGGTATATATCTTGGAAAAAGAAAAAGAGCTTGGTGGAGTTGCAAGAAGACTTCACTATACACTTGAAGGATTGGATGTTCAAGCATACCTCAAGGATCTGATCCAGAAAGTATACCAGCATCCTCTAATCCATGTATATACAGGGGCAGAGATAACAGAAGTGAGCGGATATGTGGGTAACTTTGTCACAAAGGCGAATACAGATAGAGGCCCTGTAGAGATAAAACATGGTGCAGCAGTGGTTGCTATGGGAGCTGAAGAGTATAAGCCAAAAGAATATCTATATGGAGAAAATGAAAATGTATTAACTCAATTAGAATTGGAAGAGCTTATTGCAAAAGGAGATGACAAACTCAGCAACATCCAAAGTGTTGTTATGATTCAATGTGTGGGATGTAGAAATGAGGATAGAAATTACTGTAGTAGAGTATGCTGTAGTCATGCTATTAAAAATGCCCTTAAGTTAAAAGAGATAAATCCAGAAATGGATATATATATCCTGTTCAGAGATATGAGAACATATGGGTTTAAAGAAGATTATTATAGAGAGGCAGCAGATAAAGAAGTAAGGTTTATCAGATATGAACCACCAGAAAATGTTCCAACTGCACAAGAAATAGAGGAAGGTGGAAGAAAACTTATAAGGGTAGCTGTTAAAGATCCTATATTAAATCAGGAGCTTGCAATTGATACTGATCTCTTGGTTCTATCGGCGGCTGTTGTGCCTGCAAAAGATGCTGAAAAGATTTCATTGCTCTATAAGGTTCCTTTAAATGAAGATGGATTCTTTAAAGAGGCACATGTAAAGTTAAGACCTGTGGACTTTGCAACAGAAGGTGTCTTTCTGTGTGGAACAGCCCATTATCCAAAGCATATAAACGAAGTAGTAAATCAGGCATATGGAGCAGCAGGTAGAGTAATTACTCTCCTTTGCAAAGATGTAGTTGTTGCTTCAGGTTCTGTTGCAGAAGTGGATGAAACCAAATGCATGGGATGTGGCGCATGTGTTGAGGCATGTGCTTATGATGCTATTCAGCTTTACACTGTGAAAGGTGCTAAAAAGGCAAAGGTAAATCCTGTGCTTTGTAAGGGAGATGGACTGTGTAATGCAAAATGCCCAACAGGTGCTATACAGCTTAAACATTACACAGATGAAGAGATAGAACGTGAGATAGATGCTATCCTCGTAGGAGATGAGGCTATAGAAGAAAAAAAGATTGCTGCTGCTGGTGGAAATTAAGAAAACAGAAAAAGAAGGAGAAAAGAGATGGGTAGAGATAAAAAATTCAGTCCTAAGATATTAGGATTTGTATGTTTCTGGTGAGGATACGGAGCTGCTGATTTAGCTGGAGTTTCCAGACTACAGTATCCCCCAGACATAAGACTTATAAGAGTGATGTGCAGTGGAAGAGTAGATATGGGCTTTGTATTAAAGGCCTTTTATAATGGTGCAGATGGAATCTTCATAGCTGGATGTCGTTTAGGAGAGTGTAACTATACCACTCAAGGAAACTATCATGCCTTGAATATGGTCTGTCTTTGCAAGAAGATTATGGAATATGCTGGCATCAATCCTGATAGGCTGAAGATAGAATTTATGTCTTCTGCAGAAGGGATAAGATTTGCAAGGGTTGTGTCTGACTTTATTAATCAAATAAGAGAAATAGGACCTATTGGTGAAGCTGAAGGGGTGTCAAGAGATGAGATGAGAGATAAATTGGGTAAGATTATCAAGCTGATCCCATATATAAAGGTAGCAAAAAGAGATAAACTGGCTATGAAGCCAGAAGATATAGAAGATTATGAAAAATTATATACAAAAGAAGAAGTAGAAGAACTTTTTGCTAATGTTCCCTCTTATTATATTGATCCTGAAAGATGTCAGGCCTGTGGGACATGCAGAAGAAGATGTCCAGCAGGTGCTATCTCTGGAGAAAAGAACAAGATTCATGTAATAGATCAGGACAAGTGTATTAAATGTGGAACTTGTTATGAGGCATGTCCACCTAAGTTTAAGGCTGTTAAAAAACTGGTAGGAGAGCCGGTTCCACCACCTATTCCAGAGGAGCAAAGAACAATACAAAGGAAAAAGGCAGCAGGTTAAGGAAGTTCTTTTCTGAGGTTTATAAACTCGCTTCTGTCAAAACCTAAGGTCTTGAAGAAAGAGAGGAGATCTACAGAATCCCATTTGACAGAGGTGTATATATTTTTGATACCAAGTTTTTTATAAATCGTGAATAGCTCGTGGGCGAGTCTTTTTCCTATGCCCTGTCCCATAAATTTGGGGTCTATCCCAAAGGTAGCAATCCATGCGCTTTTATCTATTCCAAAACCTGCATATATTACATAACTAATCATATAGCCCACGACTTTTCCATCTACTTCAGCTACTAAGCTTACATCCTTATCTCTGTTTAATTGTTCTTTGATTATTTTTTTAAAATCTGTTTTAGAAGATGACTTTGTTATAAGAGATTGAATCCTTTCTAACTCCTTAGCGTCTTCAAGATTTATTTTCCTTATTCTTAATCCCTGAATCATCTTAATCTATCCTTATTATTTTTACTTTTCTTCCCACCCAATCTGGTGGCAGATAAACTCTGCCACAGTTGCCACTCTGTTTTACAATCTTTTCTACCATCTCTTCCCCATAGACCTCAAACTTCACCTTTTTCTTTGATATATCCTCAGATATATCTTCATCTTTTACATGATCTGTATTTATTATCTTTTCTTTTTTTCTTCTTCTTGTTCTTGGCATAAGATTTATTTTCCTCTATTTTTTAATTTAGCTTAGCTACATAATAGTTGCATGTCAACTATAATAGATAGAGCTTCTTTTCTTTTGCCGGCCTAATATAAAGCCAAGAACTATCCCGGAAAAAAGCACAAATGCTCCCATTGCAAACCACCTATGGGCCTGAGATCTTTTAAGTTCTTCATTCTCTTTTTTGATCTTTTCTAATTTTGATTTCATTTCTTTCAACTGCTTTATATTATTGCTATATTTTTTCTTTAAGCTCAAAACCTCAGAGCATTCTTTTTTTAAAGATTCATATCTTTGTTTTATTTCCTGATAAGCTTGGTGAGATGCAGTAACTTCATTTAGCTGATTTGTCAGCTTTTGGAGCTGTTCTTTTAATTGGGCATTTTTTTTGGCTAATTCATCCACCAAACTTTTATAAGGCCTTCTTTTCATTATAAATCTGTTTAATATCCACCCCTCTTTCCCTTTATATTTTGGATTAAGAGGCCTTACCTTGGTCCAATTCCTTTTTTTGGAAATTATCTTTAATGGTTCTCCGGAGCCTAAAAGGGCTAATATCTTATAATTTGTTCCAGGTCCTGCTCTCAGGGTAACTAAAAAATGATCAGATATATATCCTATTTCTTTTGCAGAAGCGTTAATGCAAAAGAAAAAAAGTGCAATACTTATTATAAAAAAAAACTTTTTCACTTAAATCTCCTCTTTTTGTTTTATCAAAACACGAATATCTTCTATCTTGGTATAAGGATATTGTCCATTTTCATCTTTTTCTAAGTACTTAACCATATCCCATATAGCATTTAATGCCACTGATACTCCCACTATTGCCTCCATTTCCACCCCTGTTTTTGCCTCTGCTGAAACAGCACATCTTACTTCTACGCCATCCTCTTTTAAAAAAAAAGCAAGCTTTACATAATCCAAGGGAATTTGATGACAAAAGGGAATCAAAATACTTGTCTGTTTTGCTGCATTTATCCCTGCTATCTCTGCCACAAGAAACGGATCTCCTTTTTCGATCTCCTTTTTTCTGATCTTTTCTATGGTCTCTGGTTTAAGAGCTATCTTACCTATTGCTTCTGCATATCTTTTAATAACAGGTTTTTTACCTACATTCACCATTCCCATCTTTATATATCTCCTCTTTTTTTGTGGCTTCCTTTTTTATCATATCAACTGCTTGCATAAGAGCAGGAAACACCTTTTCTCTTACCTCTCCTGCAATTATTACTACCATAATCCAATCTCCAGGCATCAATTCGCCTTCATTCAGATCTATCTGGACATTTACTATGGAATTTTCAGCTTTGATCTTTTCCTCAATTTCTTTTATCTTTTCTCTATCAAAAGAAACCCTCAAACTTTTTACCTTCTTACCATGCTTAGAATATCCCTTAACAACTCCTATGTGAGAAGCCACCATGCCCACCCTTTCCTGATCAACATGTTCCAGCAGCTTACTTATTGTTGAATTTATGTCTGGAATCCTCATATAGTTCTCCCTTTTCCTGCTCTTCTAAGTTAAATAATTTCCTTGTAAAATCCAGATAGGTATTTAAACTCGAACGCCCTACCTTGCTTTTTAAGAAGATTATAGGATCATTTATAAGCTTTTCAGCTATAGACCTACAAAGCACAAAAACAGCCTCTTTTTGCTCAGGACTCAGGTCTTTAAGCTTAGACTCACTTCTTTTTATCTCTTTTTCAATTATAGAATGTGTCTTGTTTTTTAAAGAAATTATAACAGGGACAATGTCTAAGGTTTCAAGCCATCTTTTAAATTTCAAGACCTCCTCTTCAACTATTCTTTCAGCCTTGATTGCTTCCTGTCTTCTTTGATTCATATTCATTTCAGCAACACTTTTGAGGTCATCTATATCATATAGATAGATATTATCCAGTTTATTTACATCTGGCTCTACATCTCTTGGAACAGCAATATCTATAAAAAAAAGAGGTCTGTTTCTTCTTTTTCGTGATATGCCTTTAAGCATCTCTCTTTTAATAATGTAATGGCGCGAAGCAGTAGATGTGATCACAATATCTGCTTCTATTAAATAGATAGGAATCTCATCAAAAGAGATAGGATGAGAACCAAACTTAGATGAAAGCTCTACAGCCTTTTCAAAGGTTCTATTGGCAACAACAACTTCTTTTACCCCCTGTGATATGAGATGTCGGGCAGTAAGTTCTGACATCTCACCAGCCCCTATAAGAAGCACTTTTTTGCCTGAAAGAGTGTCAAATATCTTTTTTGCCAGCTCAATCGCAGCATAGCTTACAGATACAGCAGATTCACAAATCCCTGTCTCTGTTCTTACCTTCTTTGCTGTGTGAAATGCTTTGTGCATAAGACTGTTCAGTATAACACCTGTTGTTTTTCTGCTAACTGCTTCTGCATAGGCATCTTTTATCTGCCCTAGAATCTGGGGTTCTCCAATAACCATGGAATCCAGACTGGATGCCACCCTGAATATATGTCTTACTGCATCTAAGTCTTTAAAGATATAAATAAAATTCAAGATTCTATCTTGACTTAACCCCCCCAGCCTACAAAAATAAGAGATTATAGCCTTTCTTGCATCATCTTCATTCTCTGTAACCACAACCGCTTCTATTCTATTGCAAGTGCACAGACATAAAGCTTCTTTTATTGACTCAGTTTTTATCAAATAATCAAGCATATCATCTGAAGTTAACTTTTCTCTTAACTCTACTGGAGCTGTTTTATGATTCATTCCTATATTCAAAATCCTCATGACTATCCTATTGCCCCAAGTCTTTCTATCTGCTTTATATTGTGATATCCTTCTATAAATAGACTTGTACCTATAAAGCTAATACTTAAGACAACAAAACATAAAATAGACATAATTGCAGCTTTTCTTCCCTTCCATCCTACTGCAAGCCTTTCATGAATCAGAATAGCATAAAGTATCCAGGTTACAAGTGACCAGACCTCTTTTGGGTCCCACTGCCAATACTTTCCAAAGGCTATCTGAGCATATATAGCTCCTGTTATTATCCCAGCTGTAAGAAAAGGGAATCCATATATAAGAGAGTAGTGATTTATAGTGTCTATTGTGGTTAGAGAAGGAAGCCTTTCATAAAGGAAACTAAACTTCTTATTTTTTATGTAATAGTCCTGCAAAAGATACATGACAGCAGCCAAAAATGCTATAGCAAATAAAGCATTCCCTATAAATATTGTGCCTACATGTACAGTAAGCCAGACCGTTTTAAAGATAGGTTTTACAGGTCCAAAACATATAGGAAACATAGAAGATATGAGAATAAGAAAAGTAGAAAATGGGGTAACAAAAGCGCCCAAGATCCTAAGTTTAAATTTAAAAAAAAACAGTATATACACAAGAACAATACACCAAGAAAAAAAAGAAAGGGAAGACCTCAAATCCAAAACTGGTGCTGTTCCCAGAAGACAATACCCATATATAAGAAATCCTGTGTGAACCAAGAATCCTAAAATAAGCAAAAAAAAACCTATATTAAAAAGCCTTTTTTCCTGCTTTATTGTAAATACAATAAAACCTGCTGATGCAAACACATAGAAGAAAATAGCGACCTTAAAGAGCAGAGACCCTAACATAGTGCTTCCACAATTATTTTTACAACACCTTCTACATCTTCTGCCTTAATTTTATTTAATATATCTGGATTATACAATTTCGCATATATCTTTTCTTTATCTTGTTCTCCTGCTTTTATTAATAGCTGTCTAACTGTTGACATGATATCCAGTACAATCTTTTGTTCATTCCCGAAGATAGACTCTAATCTTTCTCTTATCTTCCTTGATATAAACGGACTTTTTCCAGAAGTGGAGACAGCAATTATCAGATCACCTTTTTTTACAACAGAAGGAACAATAAAATCACACTCAGAAGGCTGATCAACTACATTTACCAATATCCCCTTTTGCCTCCCTTTTTCTGCTATACTTTTGTTTAATAAATGATCATTTGTGGCAACTATGAGAAGAAATTTATCCACTAAGTGGGATTCACAAAAATCCTGACCCAAGAATATTACTTTTTTATGTTTGATTAATTCTTGTAGTTTATATGTTAATGCCTTGCTTACTAAAAATACCTTCGCCCCATATTTCAAAAGAGATTTGACTTTTCTCTCCGCTACATGCCCACCTCCAATCACAAGAACCGGCTTTCCCTTGAGTCTTAAAAGTATTGGATAAAATTCAGACATATTGATCTACCAGATTCTTTATCATAGTTTCTACTGCATCAAGGCCTTGTTTTTCTTTTATTTCTTTTATAAAGCTTTTTATCTTCCTATAAGTAAGAGGATCTCTTTTTAAATCATCTGTGGATCTATAAGTTCCACCTCTTCTTCCTACCCTGTAAATCAGCTTGTCACACGGGTCTAATTGTTGATACTTTTTTATTACATTTAGCATCTTTTCTTTATCCTCTGGAAGTTTCCCCTCTACCTCTTCCAAAAGATTCATTATATGATCACTTGTTATAGTGCTTGTTATACCATCCAGATGTTCTATAAATAATTTTATCTCTTCTACGACCATGTCATCTGAAAGAGGAATAAACTCACCTGATTC
Organism: Desulfobacterales bacterium; assembly: GCA_027064285.1. Lineage (GTDB taxonomy): Bacteria > Desulfobacterota > DSM-4660 > Desulfatiglandales > JALVZP01 > JALVZP01. The sequence continues at coordinate 17,659 of JAMOPX010000225.1, forward strand.
TACTTTCTTATAAAGTGGAACCCTCTTTGGTATCCTAAGACTTCTCAGCCTTATAAAATGAGGATTTATTTGATTTAACACCTTGGCAGTTTCTATAGCATGTTCTCTCCACCACTTTTGTCCCCCAAGTCCAGGCATCACATACTCAGATAATTCCATTCCTGCTTCTATTAGTTTTCTGCCAGCTTCTATATGTTGTGCTGCACTCACACCTTTTCTCATGAACTTAAGAACAGGGTCATATCCACTTTCAAGCCCAATATGCACCCTATCTAAACCTGCCTCTCTTATCCTTTTTAAGGATTCAACCGACTTTCTAACTACTGTTCTGGATCTTGAGTAAGTGGTGATTCTGGTAATCTCTGGAAATTTCTCTCTTAAAAACAAAAGTGCCTCTACCAGATCATCTGTCTTCATTATAAGATTATCTGCATCTTGGAGAAAACAGGCTCCAGTATCGTAATAAAGCCATACTGCCACCATTCTGTAACATTCATTATAGTGAAGGCGTGAGAATATATGACTTATCACCTCATCAGTTACTTCTCCCTTATACCCTAATCTCCATGATAGCTCTTTTACATCATCTGCGATATCCCTTGCTGTTTGAATATCCTTTTTTATCTCTTCTACAGTTCTGAGTGAAAACTTTCTTTTTTTGTAAGCAGGACAAAAAAGACACTGATTCCATGGACAATTTCTCGTGAATCTTAAAAGAAGACTCCTTGCCTCATTTGGTGGCCTTATAGGACCAAGTTCAAAGCTTAAATCACTTCTTTTTCTTTTTTCTTGCTCTATACTTGCCATAGGTTCCTCTCCAAATTTTACCTTTTTTAGTTTTTCTATCTCCTTTGCCCAACTTTACTCCTCCTTTCTCTTTTTTTTGCAGATAAAATAAAACAATACGCATCAATTTACAACTATTTATTATTATTAGGGCTGTCTTCTGTGTTAATCTTATGTCCTTACTCTCTTACCAGTGATCTGTAAAAATGCATCCTCCAAGTTTACTCTTCTCAAAGAAAATGAACCATTTTGAAAAGAAATATATCTCTTTGCCTCTTCTTTCGTTTGAAAATATGTTGTTTCTATAAGGTCACCTCGAACTGTATCTACTGCCCACTGACCTAAGGTGGAGATAAGATTAACAGGCGAATCTATTGCTACTATTCTTCCATTATCTAAGAAAGCAACTCTGTCTGCTAAAAATTCTGCTTCTTCTATATAGTGGGTAGTGAGAAAGATTGTGGTTCCCTCTGTCTGAATCTTCTTTATCAATGCCCATATCTTGCGTCTTATGTTAGCATCCAATCCTACTGTTGGCTCATCCAAAAAAAGAATCTTTGGAGAGTGAAGAAGTGCTCTTGCAATAGTAATTCTCCTTTTCATACCTCCTGAAAGCTTAGCAACAGGAGTGTCAGCCATATCCAACATTCCTATATACTGTAGGAGTTCAAATATCTTTTTCTTCCTTTGTGTAATAGGGATCTGAAATAGTATTCCATGTAAATTTAGGTTCTCAAAAACAGTTAACTCGTTATCTAAGTTTATTGTCTGAGATACAAGTCCACACTGTCTTTTGGCATTTATGCTCTCTTTTTCTATGTGAAACCCATTAAGCCATGCATCACCAGAAGTAGGCCTTGTAAGACCTGTAAGTATTCTAATGGTTGTAGTCTTTCCTGCTCCATTAGGTCCTAAGTAAGCAAAAAGTTCCCCCTTTTTTACTTCTAAATCTATATTCCTTAATGCATATTTGGAGCCATATTTTTTTGTAAGTCCTTTTATCTTTATCACTAAACTATCCTTTTAATATAAACTGCACCAAGAGGACACGCATCTATACAGTCCCAGCATCCCATACATAAATCATGCAGAACAATAGGAGGTTCAAACACCCCATCTATCTGTTTTATAACTTTGTATGAACATTTGAGTGCAGCCAGACATTTCCCAGCTTCTGGATTACATTTCTTAGGATCACATATCTTATAATTTATAGCTGAAAACTGCTTTTTGCCCACTTTTCTTTACCTTCTCTTGCTTTTTGGGGATATTTATCACATACTATGGAAAAAATCGAGGTCAGAAATGCTCAGGAAATTTGTAGGAGACAAAATAGAATACCTATTCAGCCTGTTAGAACCTTTTATTCCAGATAACAAAATTATTCCAAATATATTAACCTTTACAGGACTTGGTATAAACCTGATTGGAGCTTTTCTTTTTTTTGAAGGATATATGAAAACCGCATCAATTGTAATACTCTTTGCTGGACTTTTTGACATATTAGATGGAGCGGTAGCTCGAGCCAGAAATCTGGCTACAGAAATAGGGGCTTTTACTGATTCAGTCGTAGATAGGTATTCTGATTTTGTGATATTTGGTGGGGTCTTGGCCTATTTTATAAGAAAAGGCAATATCACATACTCTATCCTGCTTTTATTTGTAATATCTGGTGCATTTCTTATTAGTTATATAAGAGCTAAGGCAGAACTTATTATTCCAAAATGCGATGTAGGATTTATGGAAAGACCAGAAAGGATAATTGCGCTTGCCTTGGGTGCCTTGTTTAATATGTTAGAATTTGCTATCTGGTTTTTAGCAATCTCTACCCATCTCACTGCCTTTTACAGGATCTACTACACTATAAAGGTATATAAAAACAATCATCCAGAATAAGCAGGATCAACCATATTGAGCTCTTGAAAGGCCTTTTTCCTCAGTATGCAACTGTCACACAGTCCACACGGCCTTCCATCTGGAAGTGGATCATAACAACTTATGGTCATACTGTAATCTACCCCAAGCTCCAATCCTTTTTTGATTATCTCGGACTTTCTCATTTTTATGAGCGGAGTCCTTATCCTTATTTTCATTCTTCTTTCTACTGTCTCTTTTAAAGCAAGATTTGCCATTTTCTCAAATGCCCTTATATATTCTTCTCTGCAGTCTGGATATCCACTGTAATCTATGCTGTTTACTCCAATGAATATGTCTTCAGCCCTCAGCACCTCTGCCCATCCAAGTGCAAAAGATAGAAATATGGTATTCCTTGCAGGTACATAGGTTACAGGTATTCCAGACTCTATTTCTTGGTCAGTTCTTCCTTTTGGCACATCTATGTTGTCTGTCAGTGCAGAGCCTCCAATAAGCCTGAGATCAATATCTATAATTAAATGTCTCTTTACCTCAAATAGTTTTGCTATCCTCTTTGCTGCATCCAGCTCAAATCTATTTCTTTGACCATACCTAAAACTCATTGCATATAATCTGTATCCTTCCTTTTTTGCTATTGCTAAAGTGGTAGTGGAATCTATTCCTCCACTTAAAAGAACTACTGCTTTTTTTTCTGACTTAGACACCTCTTAACTCTCCCCATATGAGCTTATGAATCTGCAAGTTCAATCTAACCATAAGTTTATCCTCTAAGATCCACTCAGCCAAGACCTTAGGATCAAGCATGTTGTAAGCAGGGGAAAAATGAACTGGATTTGGCTTAAAGGGAATCAGTCCCCATTTTTTTAAGATGTCCTTTGCAAATTCATAGTCTTTTCTATCAGCAATTACAAACTTTACTTCATCTTTCTGGCCAAGTCTTTTCAGATTTTCAAAATCATTTTTGTTTGCCTCTCCACTAAAAGGACATTTTACATCTACTATTTTTATACATCTACTATCCACCATACTTATGTCTTTTGTGCCATTTGTCTCAAGTAGCACATCAAAACCTGCATTTATCAGTTCCTTTATCAAATAAGGAGTGTTCTCCTGAATAAGAGGCTCACCACCGGTGATCTCCACCAGATCGCATTTATAAGAAGAGACTTTATTTACAATCTGATCCACTTCCATATACTCGCCTTCCTCATAGGCATATGTAGTGTCACAATAGGAACACCTAAGATTACATCCACTAAGCCTTACAAAAATGCATGGTCTTCCACTAAAGGTAGATTCACCCTGAATACTAAAAAATATCTCATTTACCTTGAGTTTCATTAGTGCTTAAAAGCACGTTGGCCAGTAAATACCATGGTTATATTATATTCATTGCAGGCTTCTATTACTTCATAATCCCTTATAGATCCTCCAGGCTGAACAATCGCTTTTATGCCATGTTCAGCAGCCACATCTACAGAATCTCTAAATGGGAAAAAGCCGTCCGAGATCATACAGGATCCAATGAGACCACCTTTGTTTTCCTGTGTTTCTCTGTCTATTTCTTCTAATATTTGTTTATCCTTTTGCCCTTTTTTTACCATAAGTTTCAGATCATTATAAGGAATAGCATATCTTTCGAAGCAAAGGGCATCTGCATACTTTGTATATGCTTTAAATATAGCTATCTGAACACATCCTACCCTATCTTGCTCGCCGGTTCCTATCCCTACAGTTACACCATCTTTTACAAAGATAACAGAATTAGAAGTAATACCCTGCTCTACTGCCCATCCAAAAAGCATATCTTCATATTCTTCAGGGCTGGGACTTCTTTTTATCTTATACTCCTTGCTATTATGTATTACTGTGGCAGGCTTAAAGTCTTCTGGGGTTCTGATCTTATTTAAAGAAGATTCTTGAATGATTAATCCCCCATCTATAAGACTTTTAAAGTCTATGAATCTTTTTTGTGCATATTTTTCTATCTCTGAAATACCCTTTATTCTGATAATTCTTAGGTCTTTTCTTTGAGAAAGCAATTCCACTGTTTTATCCTCAAACTCAGGAGCTACCACTACCTCTAAATAATTTTGCGATACAAGTTCAGCTGTTTCTTTATCCATAGGCCTGCTAAATACAGCACATCCCCCAAATGCAGCAACCCTGTCCGCCATATTTGCACGATGATATGCCTCGGCAAGGCTATTTCCGTATGCAACCCCGCATGGATTATTATGCTTTACTATAACCACAGCCGGCTTTTTGGTAAGATATCGGAGTATGTTTAATGCGCTATCAATATCGGTTAAGTTTATCTTCCCAGGATGCTTTCCTGCCTGAATCAGATCTTCTTCTTTTATGGAAGAGACAAGTCCCATTCCCGCACTTATAAACTTGGTATCACCAAGAGCAAGTTCTCCTTTGGCAAGCTCATAAAGTGCTGCTTTTTGATCAGGATTCTCTCCATATCTTAGCCCTCTTTGCACAAACTCTCCTGAGGTTGGATCTTTTATCATCCATGTTCTTTTTTTGTAAAATAAGCTCTGATCCCCAAATCTTATTTCTATCTCATCTGGAAAGTCATCAGATATAATCTTCCTATAGATACTTCTTATATTATCATTCGGCATATTCTTCCCCCTTTCTCTTGTCTTTTTCTATGTATGCATAGGCATTGTGGTTGTGGATGGATTCAAAACTTTCACATTCTACAGAAAACCAGACAATATTTGAATCATTAAGCAATTCTAAGGCTATGTCTCTGACCACATCTTCTACAAACATTGGCTTATTGTAAGCCTGTTCTGTAACAAATTTTTCATCTTCTCTTTTTAATACAGAATAGACCTCACTTGAGGCGTTTCTTTCAACCAGAGTTATCATGTCTTCTATCCAGACAAACTTCTTAAATCTCAGACTAAGTCTGACTCTTGCTCTTTGATTATGGGCTCCATAATCGCTTATTTCCTTTGAACAAGGACACAATGTCATAACAGGAACATCTATCCCTACAATAAGATCCATTTTGTCTGTGAGCGTGCCTATAAAAGCACATTTATATTCCATATATGCAGGGGTTCCTGTAACAGGAGCCATTTTTTTAATAAAGTAAGGAAATCTGATCTCCATATGAGCGCTTTCTGCATCAAGCCTTGTCTTCACTTCTTCCAATATGTCTGAAAAATTTTGTATGGAAATCCTTTTACTATGCTGATTTAATATTTCAACAAAGCGGCTCATATGTGTGCCTTTATATTGCTTTGGAAGACTTACATACATGTTTATCTCAGCAATAGTATATTGCTCTCCCATGTTTTTATCTAATACCGTGATAGGATAAAGTATTCCTTTAACACCTACTTTGTCTATTTCAAGGTTTCTGTAGTCTTTTTCACTTTGCACATCTTGCATTATAAACTCTCCTTTTCACTCATAGCCTTATATATCTCATCAACAATCTTAGATGCTGCTTTCTTTGGATCTCTCGCATTCCTTATAGGCCGTCCTACTACTATATAATCTGCTCCTGACATTATGGCATCCCTTGGAGTAACCACTCTTTTCTGATCATCTTTTGAAACAGCCCATTTAGGTCTTATTCCCGGCACAACCACAATAAGATCCTCACCAAGTTCTTCTCTTATCCTTTTTATTTCATGACCTGAACACACTACTCCATGACAACCTACCTCTTTTGCAAACCTTGCCCTCTTTATCACCAGCTCTGCTACATCAGTAATAGAATAACCCATTAACTCTAACATATCCTTGTCAATGCTTGTCAATACAGTTACTCCTAAAATCTTTGTTTGAAAAAGCTCTATCTCTTTTAAAAACCCCTTAGGTAATTCAGGATGAATAGTAACAAAATCAGGCTTATATTGAGATAGAGCATTAATAGATCTTTTAACAGTTTCAGGAATATCGTGTAATTTGAGGTCTAAAAAGATCTTATTACTACATATACTTTTTATTGATCCTACTATTCCGGGTCCTTGACTAATAAAAAGCTCTAAGCCGATCTTAAATACACCTACATGATCCTTTAACATTTCTACATAACGAACTACATTTTCGTAGTCTGGAAAATCCAAAGGAAATATTATGTAGTCCTTAGCTCGTCTCATGTGCCATAATCATAGAGAATAGGTTGCACAGAGTCAAATTATTTTATATATAGGATAGCGAGAAAGCCACTGTAGCTCAGTTGGTAGAGCGCCTCATTCGTAATGAGGTGGTCCACGGTTCGAGTCCGTGCAGTGGCTTTATTTTTTAGGAGAGACAAAAATGAAAGAGCCAGAAATAAGAAAATACTTTGAATGTAAAGAGTGTGGAAACAGAAATTTCAGACCAATTTATACCTTTTCTCTTAAATTCCACAGAGTAAATTTCTCTGATGAACTTGTGTATGATCGTATAAATGAAGAAAAGTTTGAATGTACTAAATGCGGAACCATATATTCCTTGGAACAAATCAGAGAAGGTCTAAGAGAAATCAAAAGAAAAATGAAAAGCATGGATTAATCTTTCAAGCGTTGCCTCATAATCTCAGAAAGAAATATCCCTGCGCTAACAGCGACATTAAGTGAATCTATTGCTCCATAAACAGGGATATTTACGATCTCATGGCATATCTTCTGCACAGAATGCCCTATTCCCTTTTGTTCATTTCCGAGTACTAATACTACGTCTCTGTTCCAATCAAATTCATATAAAGAAACTCTTGCTTCTGGTGAAGTTCCTATAATCCACAGATCTTGTTGTGATAATTTTTCAAGTGCTCTTGCCATATTTGTAACTCTTACAATAGGAATATAAAAACATGCACCTGAAGAACGTTTTAAAACTTGTGCAGACACTGATACAGATCTTTTTTTTGGAATTATCACTCCTTTTGTTCCAAAAAAGACAGCGGTTCTAAGGATTGAAGCAAAGTTTCCCTCATCTGTTATATGATCAAGAGCAATAATAGTAAGAGGATCTTTTTGAGCTTTTATTTTCTTTATTAATTCATCCAACGAGACATATCTGAACTCAGAAACAATAGCTACTGCTCCTTGGTGATTTATATTGGGGAGAAGCAAGGAAATGTCCTTAGAATCTTTAAAATATACAGGAATATCTTCTCTTTCACAAATTTGGATAACTTCTTCTAAGCGAAAAAGCTTCTTTCCTTTTACAATCCATATCTCCTTTACTTGAGATGGATTTGCACGCAATAGCTCTGTAACTGCTCTTATCCCTGGTACAGTAAGCAATCTAACTCCTTTTAGGTATTATTCTAACTATTAGATGTATTAAAATATAGCTAAATTGTTACATATCTGGTAATCAGAAAAATCAACCCTTATTAGAACCCTTACCTTTGACCTTCAGCTTGTATCTAGATTCTCAATTGCATTTTGATAATAGTTATATTATTATTTTATCTATTAATCAAGAAT
>JAMOPX010000226.1 GCA_027064285.1 Desulfobacterales bacterium
ATGATGGTATATTTGCAAGGATATACATAACAGAGATAGATGAAAATGGACATGCATCACCGCCAGTAAAATTACCATTGAAAAATGAGCCAATGATGTGTTTTAATGTGCCAGAGTTCTTGAGATATAATAAAGAAATAGATCATAACTTAATTCTCAAGGAGATCACAAAGAAACCAGTAAATGTGAATTACTGGTAAAAAAACGGAGGTAAAATATGGAACAGGAAAAGAAAGAATATGTGGATTACAGAGAATACAAAGAAGTGGTTTCTACTATTACTATAATGAAAAGGATCTTATATTCTCTTGTTTTTTTGGTTTTGCTATTGAGCATATCATTTAACATTTATTTGGCTTTTCAAAACAAAAGGCTTAATACTGCCCTGGATTTTTACACAGGGAAGGTACAGGAAATGGCTATGAGATATCAGATAGAACAGAACCTATTCAGGGATCTTTTAAGCTATGCAAAAGACAAACCAGATCTTCAAAAACTCCTTAAAAAATACCACATTACCCCGGCACAGTTCTCCGGTGAATCATCAAAGACAAAATAGAGCTTTTTTCTATTTTAATGTCTTTTCAGTTTCCTCTGATAGCTGGCATTTATTAGACCAGATAAGGCAAAATTATCTAAAGAAAATCATTTATTCTGTGCCAACAGAACTATTGCAGACAAAGTTTCCAGAGGGTGTGACCTTTATACCCCAGCCATTAGCAAATGGAAAAATAGGGGTGGAGATATGGGACTGTGATTTGAAGTTTAATATCATGTCTAAGCATGTAGTTGTGTGTGATTCTTGTTTTGGAAAATGGGCTTTTATATGTGGAATAAGAGCGCCTGAGGGGATCAGTTTTCAAGACCAAGTGAAGTATGTCCTGGAAAAGATGGAGATTCTGCTTAAAGATGCAGGATTTGAGTTTCAGGATTTAGTGCGCACTTGGTTTTACATAGGAGATATTCTCAGAAAAGAAGGCAATACAGTAAGATATGATTTGCTGAATAAGGTGAGAAATAAATTTTATGCAAAGGTGTGGGGCAAAGACAAACAATATCCTGCCAGCACAGGCATAGGAATGCAAGAAAAAGGGCTTATTATGGAAGGGATTGCTCTTAAACCTTCTCACAAAACAAATGTGATAAGGCTGGAAAATCCTTTACAGAAAAGTTCGTTTAATTACAGGATACCAGAAGAAAGAAGGCCTAAATTTTGTAGGGCAATTGTTATAGAAAACAACAATAAAGGAATAATATTTGTATCTGGCACTGCGAGTATAAGAGGAGAGAATGTATGTTATGCTGGTGATGTGGAAATGCAAACATTTGTTACCATAGAAAATATCGAAGCCCTTATAAAAAAAGATAACTTAAAAAGATATGGAATAAATTGGGATCTTTTATTGAAGAATACTGCTTTTATGAAAGTATATATTAAAGAAAAAAAATACTACCCTATTGTGAGGAATATATGTCAACAGCACTTTGGTAATATTCCCCAGCTTTATTTGTTGGCTGATATATGCAGGCCTGAATTAATGGTTGAGATAGAGGCTGTAGTTATCAAAACCTAACTTAGGAGCTCTAAAATCTTATTCAATTCCTCTTTTACTTCCCTTATTATCTCTCTTCTTTTCCTATTCTTTTCTCTTTCCCTTAATCTTTTCCTTGCTCCCTGAATAGTCATCTTTTCTTCATACAGCAGCTTCTTTATGTGAAGCAGAAGCTCTATATCTTTTCGCTCATAAGTTCTGTGTTTAGAGTCCGCTCTTCTCTTTGGCCTTAGCTGAGGAAATTCTTTTTCCCAATATCTCAGTACATATGGCTCTACCCCTATGATCCTACTTGCCTCGCCTATACGGAAAAATCTTTTTCCCTCGGGTATAATAGGCATTGATTAGGCCTCTCTGAGCCTTCCCTTTGTCTTTTCAAGTATTTCTTTGATCATTTTTTCATATATTTTATCTACCTCTTTTTTCCCCAAGGTTCCTTTCATGGACCTAAACCATATTCTAAAACCAAGAGCTTTCTCAGAAGGATCTATTTTCCCTCCTTCATATAGGTCAAACAGGTGCACGGATTCTACAATTTCTCCACCCACATTTTTTATTATCTCTTCAATCTTTCTGCTTTCCACCTCTTTTTTTACAATCACTGATATGTCTCTATACACAGCAGGAAAACGGGAGAATGGTTTAAACCTTGCAGGTTCTATAAAATGATTTATCAACAAGTCTAAGTCTATTTCCATCAAATATATATCTTGTCCAATATCCAATGAATTCAATACGTTTTCAGCTATCTTTCCTAACTGACCAAGCCTTTTTCCCTGACTTTCTATAATAGAATATTCCTCTTCTTCATACCAGGTAGGAGGAACATCTCTTTTAAAAGAAAAGCTCTTTGGAGATATGCTTTTCAGAAGTGTCTCTACAGCACCTTTTATATCATAAAAATCTACTTTTCTCTCCTTAGAGTACCAACTCTTTTTCTCATACAATCCTGTTATTCCTGCGCATAGAGATAGTTTTTCTTCTATTCCATTTTTGTTGTTAAAAAAGAGCTTGCCTATTTCAAAAAGCCTCAGGTCTGATTCTCCATAGTTTATATTTGTCTTTATGGTTTCAAGCATACCCGGCACAAGAGATGTCCTCATTACAGACTGATCCTTTGTGAGTGGATTGATTATTTTTACAAAATTTCCTGGAATACCGACTATCTTTTCATACTCAGGTGATATAAAGCTGTATGTAATTATCTCGGTATATCCCATTCCTAACATTATTTCTCTTATCTTATGCTCAAATTCAAGTCCAGCAGATTCATCCTCTTCTGTTGGTCTAATATAAGGCAAGGTAGTTGGCACATTTTCATATCCATTGAGTCGAGCTACTTCCTCAAAAAGATCTACCTCTCTTGTTATATCTATTCTGAAGGAAGGCGGGCTAACTTCAAACTTATTATCATCTGTCTCTTTTACACTCATACAAAGAGCAGTTAAATGCTTCTTTATTTCTTCTTTTTTTAGCTCTGTTCCCAAAAATTTATTTGCCTTCTCAGGATTCAGCATTATAGATACAGGCTTATAAGGTTTGGGATAGTTATCCATAATCCCTTTTGCTGGTTTTCCCTCCGCAAGTTTATGTATAAAATATATAGCTCTTTTAAGCCCTTTGACTACACCTTCTATATCTACTCCTCTTTCAAACCTGTAAGAGGCTTCAGTTGATATGCCAAGCAGTTTAGCACCTCTTCTTATAGTTATTGGATCAAAAAATGCTGCCTCTAAGAATACATCTTTTGTGCCCTCTTCTATTTCGGAGTTAAGCCCTCCCATTATACCAGCAAGTGCTACTGGCCTTTCTGCATCACATATAAGTAAGACTTGTGGCGAAAGTTTATGAGTAACTCCATCTAAGGTAGTAAATTCTTCATCTTCTTTTGCACATCTGACCACTATCTTTGGCCCTTTTAGTCTTTTTAAATCAAACGCATGTAAAGGTTGCCCCATCTCCAGCATTACATAATTGGTTATATCTACTATGTTATTAATAGCTCTTATACCTGCGAGATAAAGTCTGTACCTCATCCAAAATGGAGAAGGCTTGATTATTATATTTTTTATAACACCTGCGGAATATCTTCTGCATTTATCTGGCTCTTCTATAAAAACACTTCCTATCTGATCTGCTCTTTCTTCTATTTCTGGATAAGACATATCTGGTAGCTTCAAAGGAGTTCCTGTAATTGCAGAAACCTCCCTTGCAATGCCAATAACAGATGCACAATCTCCCCTGTTAGGAGTGATTTCTATATCCAAAACCCAATCTTCTATGGGAAGCACTTGGTTTATAGGAGTCCCAGGGGATACATCAGAGGGCAGTTCCATTATTCCTGAATGGTCATCTGTAAGACTCAGCTCATCCTCTGCAAGGAGCATCCCCTCTGATTCTATGCCTTTTATCTTAGCCTTCTTAATCTTGATGCCATTTGGAAGTATTGTGCCAGGAAGAGCAATAGGAGCTATCATTCCTTTTTTAAGATTCGGGGCGCTACATATAACTGAAACCCTTTCTTTTCCAGTATCTACATCACATATATATAGCCTATCTGCATCAGGGTGTTTTTTTATGTCCAATATCTTCCCGGATATTATTTTGCTTAAACCAGTTCCTGTAGGATAACATTCTCCTACTTCAAGCCCTTTCAATGTAAGCAATTCTGCCACTTTCTCTGGCTCTATATCTATATCAACAAATTCCTTTAGCCAACTAAAGACGATCTTCATAAGAATTGACCCAAAAATTTCATTTCGTTTTTGTAAAACAGCTGAATATCTTCTATGCCATATTTGAGCATGGCAATTCTTTCTATTCCCATGCCAAATGCAAAGCCTGTATATTCTTCTTGGTCATATCTTACAAACTTATACACTTCAGGATCTACCATGCCTGAGCCTAAGATCTCAAGCCATCCTGTAAATCCACAGGTTCTACAACCTTCTCCCTTGCATATTACACATTGAATATCTACTTCTGCACTCGGCTCTGTAAATGGGAAAAAGCTTGGTCTAAACCTTATCTTGGTCTCCTTTCCAAACATCTTATGTACAAAGAGAGTGAGCACACCTTTCAGATCCCCGAATGTTACAGATTTATCTACCAGAAGACCTTCAACCTGATGAAACATAGGGGTATGGCTCACATCAGAATCTCTTCTATAAACCTTACCAGGACATATTATTGCAACCGGGGGTTTTTGAACCTCCATCACTCTTACCTGAATAGGAGATGTATGGGTTCTTAAAAGCAGGTTTTCAGTAATATAAAATGTATCCTGCATATCTCTTGCAGGATGATCTTTTGGTATGTTTAATGCTTCAAAGTTATAGTAATCCAGCTCTATCTCAGGGCCTGTAACAATCCTAAACCCCATTTTAGAAAATATCTCGCACACCTCATTTATCACAGTGGTTATGGGATGAATATGTCCTCTTTCTGGTCTTCTTCCCGGAAGTGTAACATCTATAAATCTCTGTCTTTTTTCTTTTTGCTGTAGTCTTTTCTTTAGCCCTTCATATTCTGTAGTTATCTTTTCTCTTATTTCATTAGCTATCTTTCCTATCTCAGGCCTTTGTTCAGGTGGAAGCTTGCCTATGTCTTTCATAAATGCGCTCAAAAGCCCTTTTTTGCCCAAATACTTGATTCTAAACTCTTCAAGGCCTGAGATATCATTGATCTTTTTCAGATCTTCAAG
>JAMOPX010000227.1 GCA_027064285.1 Desulfobacterales bacterium
AAATAAGTTTGGTCAGGTGTCCCTATCTCAGCTTACCAAGAAGGGAAAGTGGGTTGTACTTTTCTTCTATCCAGCAGATTTTACATTTGCTTGACCAACAGAGCTTGCAGCAGTTGCTGCGAAGTATGCTGATTTTAAAAAAGCAGGTGCAGAAGTGCTTGCGATTAGTACTGATAAGATATTCAGCCATAAGGTATGGCACGATATATCGCCCAGGGTAAAAAAGGTGAAATTTCCCATGGTGGCAGATCCTGATGGAAGCATAAGCAAAAGCTATGGAGTGTATCGTAATGGTTTTAGTCTTAGAGGGACATTCATTGTGGACCCCAAGGGTATAATACAGGTGGCAATTGTGCATAATCTTCCCATAGGCAGGAATATAAATGAAATTTACAGGACCCTTAAGGCATCCCAGTACGCCAGCAAGCATCCTAATCAAGGTGTTCCTGCTAATTGGAAGCCCGGAGAAAAAGGGGTTTTCACAGGGATTGAATATGTAGGAAAACTATAAAAAAATAAGGAGATAAGTCTTATGTCAAAGAAAAAATATATGGTAAGGGCGGAATGTCCTCAGTGTGCATGTGGGGATGTGAGCTTTCTTGGTCCTGAAAAGCTCAGAGAAAAATTCATAGGAAATGAAGAAGAAATAGAGATCCTTTGTCCCTATTGTGGCACAAAGATAAAAGGCAAAGTAGAAGAAGTTGAAGAAAATGAAGAGAAGTAAAGGAGGTTTGACATGTCAAAGGTTCTTATCGTATATGCTACAAGAGCAGGTGGTACCAAGAAACTTGCAGAAATGATCGCTGATGGAATAAGGGCTGAAGGAAAAGAGGTGGAAATCAAGCCTGTAACATATATAAAGAAAAGAGAAGACCTTCAAGGTTATGACGCATATGTTTTTGGTTCTGCTACATATCATGGATCTATGATTCAGGCGATGAAGAAGATGCTTTTTATGGCAGAGGGAGGAGGTCTTAACAGAAAGCCCGGCGCAGCTTTTGGAACATATGGATGGAGCGGAGAAGCACCTATCAGGATATATGAAACTATGAAGAATATATTTGAAATGGATATGGTGGAAAAACCTTTTAGAGTAAAAACAGCGGATATAACGAGTCCTGAAGTAAAAGAGCAAGCTGAGAAGCTTGGAAGAGAAATAGCAAAGAAAATATAGGAGGTAGATCATGAAAAGGTATGTTTGTGGTGTTTGTGGATATGTATATGACCCTGAAGAAGGAGATCCTGATAATGAGATCCCACCTGGCACCCCATTTGAGAAGCTGCCAGATGATTGGGTATGTCCAGTATGCGGTGCATTAAAAGATATGTTTGGAGAAGAATGATTTGATAGATGTCCCCTATTTATAAGAGTGGAAAAGACAAGGAAATAGAGATCCTCAGAAGTGCTGTAGAAAGCACTCATACAGTTATATTGTACAATAAAGGCACAGAAAAGATTTTTGGGTACAAGGCAGAGGAGGTCTTGGGTAAGGATCTGGATCTGATCCTTATCCCTGACTGTGCTCCAAATCATTATAAAATCACAGATAACTTGGCTTTTATGCTTGGCGGAAATAAAATATAGCTTTTAAGTAATTTAAAGCCATCTGGGCATTTTGAGCTGGTAGGAAAGATATAGCTTTATCCCTTTTTCTTCTATATAGGATCTAACCTGAGGGGATACCTGATATGTTACCATCACAAAGATCTTTTCTCTTGGAAAGTGTCGTTCTACACGGGCTACCTTTTTAAGGAAGCTGTCAACATCTCTCTTTTTTATTGGAGCTATTTCCACAAAATCTCTTTTTAGCTCTTTTACCTTTATCCCAAGTTCTTTCTCAAGAACATCCGGCAGGGATTCATAAGCTCTATCCTCGAGTATGTAGCCTACAGTATGGGCAAGTCCTCCGAGCTGCTCTCTTGTTTTCCTATGTTCTCCCACAAGTTTTTTCAGCTCTTCTTCAGTTCTCTTCTGAGCCTCTGCCAGTTCAGATACAATTTGTTTCAGTTCATTAAACTCGGTCTTTGTTACTGTCTCTTCCCATTGTTTTCTTTGTTTTTCTATTTCTTCCAAAATTGCAAGTAAAACTTCCCTTAGAGTGGGATCTACCTTTTCTAAAAGCCTTATTATGTTTATACTGTACGGCATAGTATTTTTAATTTACTATAAAAAAAGAAAAAACTTAAGTTTTTTCTTTTCTTATTCAATATCTTGATACATGTCTCATCTCTGAAACATATCTTCTAAGAGTCAAGTGCCCTGATCACTTATTAATTTTTGGCACGAATGTTGCAAAAATTACTTAAAAAAACAAAAAAGGAGGGAGTTAAAATGGCCAAGACTGATAGACTTGATAAAGGAGCAGTACTTCAGAGAGACCGTGAGACATATGCCATAGTTCCTCATATTGCAGGAGGCATATGCACTCCAGAAGTACTCAGAAAAATAGCAGATGTAGCAGAAAAGTATGGTGCAAAGGTGATCAAGGCAACAGGTGCTCAGCGTCTCGCCATAGTAGGGCTAAAAGAGGAGGATCTGGATAATGTGTGGAAAGATCTTGGAATGGATCCTGCTGCAGCAGTTGGAATGTGTGTAAGAAGTGTAAAGTTCTGTCCAGGCACTACTTTTTGCCGACTTGCCCAGCAAGATGCAGTAGGAATGGGATTGAAATTAGATGAAATGTATCATGGATACAGCCTTCCCGCAAAGTTTAAGATAGGAGTAAGTGGTTGTCCAAACTGCTGTGCTGATTCATGGGTAAGGGATATTGGGCTTATTGGAACAAAGAAGGGTTGGAAGGTTGTTGTTGGAGGAAATTCTGGTTCTAAACCAAGGATAGCACATCTGCTCGCAGAGGGGCTAAATGATGATGAGGCGATTGAACTTGTAAAAAAGGTAATTGATAAATTTAAAGAGTACCAAAAATCTCAGCGCATAGGAAAGCTTATAAATGACATAGGAATTGATAGATTTAAAAAAGAAATTGGACTTTCTGTGGCAGAGCAGATCGCAGAAAAAATTGATACATCCAGGATAAATGAAAAAGCTCTGTACAATATTGGATATGGCCTCTATATAGTTGGTTCGGTTAAGGATGGAAACATAAATGCCCAGATAGCAAATACGGTATTCCAAGTGACAGCAGAGCCTCCAACCGTAGCTGTGAGTATAAATAAAGATAATCTCACCCATGAATACATAAAAGAAAGTGGAGTGTTCAGTATATCCATTCTTGCTCAGGAAACCCCTCTCCATTTTATAGCTAATTTCGGATTTAACTCTGGTAGAGATAAGAACAAGTTTGAATCAGTTGAATACAGGCAAGGCAAAACAGGGGCTCCCATTATCCTTGAAAATACCATTGCATTTATAGAAGCCCGTGTGATCGAGGAAATGAGTGTTGGAACTCACACTATCTTTGTAGGTCAGGTTGAAAGCGCTGATGTCTTAAGAGCAGGTACTCCCATGTCTTATGCATACTATCATCAAGTAAAGAGAGGAACAGAACCAAAGACAGCTCCTACTTTTAGAAAAGAAGAGCCCAAGGTGGCTACAAAAGGGGACCTGTATCAGTGTCAGGTGTGTGGATACATATATGATCCATCAGAGGGCGATCCAGATGGTGGAATAGAGCCTGGAACTCCATTTGAAGCTATTCCTGATGACTGGGTATGCCCTGTATGTGGTGCATCAAAAAAAGACTTTAAGAAGATATCTTAAAATAAAAGGAGGGGGAGATATGGCTTCTTGCACATTTATATGTTCCAGGTTTTCTGTGGATGGGGTTTATCCCCCTCTCATCCTTTCTATAAATGCGAGAAGATTAGGAATGGATGCAACCGTGTTTTTCACATTTATGGGAATACAGGCAATAATGAAAGGTAAGATAAAAAAGGTAAAGTTTATTCCTCCAGGTTTTTTAGGAGCTATTCCTGGAATGCCTACAGTTGCTACATGGATGATGAAAAAGATGATGGATAGAGCAAATATCCCATCAGCAGATGAGCTTATTGAGATGGCTCAGCTTGAAGGAGTAAAGTTTGTGGCCTGTAGAATGACAGTAGATATGATGGGATTAAAACAGGAAGACTTTATTGATGGAGTTGAAATAAAAACAGCAGAAGAATACCTAAGGGTGGCAAGCCAATGTCAAATAAACATGTTCATTTAAAGAACAAATACATATCCAAGGCTGTAGAGCTTGCTGACAAGCTCTTGGATGTCTCAGTAAGCGGGACAAGAGAGGCAAGTGATGACTCCTCTATGATTTTCTTTGGTACCATAAGGGACTATGCATTTAAAATAAAAAAGCTTGCTAATGAACTTTTGGAAAAAAAAGAAAAATAATTGTAAGCTAATCCTTGGAGGTTAGATTATGTATTTTAAACAAATTATTGCAGATGGTCTTGGTTGTTTTTCATATGTGATAGGTTGTCCTATGGCAAGACAATGCGTTGTTGTAGATCCCAAAAGGGATATACAGGAGTATTTGGATATATCACAACAGGAAGGAATGAAGATAACTCACATAATTGAAACTCATATACATGCAGATCATGTAAGTGGAAATCAGGAGCTAAGATCCATTACAGGAGCGGATATATATTTTCACGAAAGTGCTCCAGTAAAGTTTCCCCACAAAAACCTTAAAGAAGAGGATATTATAGAATTTGGAAATGTAAAGCTTAAAATACTACACACTCCTGGTCATACACCCCACTCCATCTCAATCCTTGTAAGCGATCTTTCCAGATCTGAAGAGCCCTGGATAATCCTTACAGGAGATCTCCTTTTTGTAGGAGATATTGGGAGGCCAGATCTTGCTGGAGAGGAGATCTTAGATGAGCAGATAAAAAACCTTTATGAGAGTCTTTATTACAAGCTTGGAAGGTTTCCAGGAAGGATCGAGGTATTTCCTGCTCATGGTCAAGGATCTCTATGTGGTGGTGGTATGAGCGCAAAAACATCCTCTACCATAGGTTTTGAGAGGCATAACAATCCATTTCTTCAGATGGAAAGTTTAGATGAATTTGTGAAAAAGGTGAAGGAAATCGGTTTTCCACCAAGACCAAAGAGCTTTTCAAAGATAATAGAGATAAACGCAAATGGGGCGCCACTTCTTGAAAGATGCCCTTCTGTGAGAAGATTAGATCCTGTTCAGTTTAAAGAACTTATGAAAAATGGTGCTGTAGTAATTGATACAAGAGACAGTCTTGCCTTTGGAGGAGGGCATATAC
>JAMOPX010000228.1 GCA_027064285.1 Desulfobacterales bacterium
CCAGGAATTACAGGCCCTGCTACTTTAAGATTTCGTAATGAAGAAGAGCTGTTAAGACAACAAGAAAATCCTGAGGAATATAACTTAAAAGTGATCTGGCCAGAGAAAGTTAGGATCAATAGAGAATATGTAAAAAATTATTCATTTTGGAAAGATATCATGTATATTTTGCTAACAATAAAGGAGATTTTTAAGTAATGAATTATAAAATATATCTTTCTCCTCCTCATCTGTCAGGAGATGAGGGAAAATTTATCCAAGAGGCTTTGGAAAGCGGATGGATAACTTCTCTAGGTCCTCAGGTTGATGCTTTTGAAAAAGAAGTGGCAGAATATGTGGGAATAAGATATGCTTTGGCACTGTCTTCTGGCACTGCTGCTATTCACTTAGCTCTTATTTTAGCTGGTGTTAGAGAAGGAGATGAGGTTTTGGTCTCTACTCTTACTTTTGCAGGAAGTGTTTATCCTGTTCTTTACTTACATGCCAAACCTATTTTTGTGGATTCTGAAAGAGAGTCTTGGAACTTGGATCCAAATTTATTAGAAGACTTTTTAAAAAAGCGGGCAAAAATAGGTAAACTTCCTAAGGTTTTGATGGTAGTTCATATCTACGGCCAGTGTGCAAATCTTGAACCAATTATGTATCTTTGTGACAAGTTTGGAGTCACACTTATTGAAGATGCTGCCGAGGCATTAGGAGCAACTTATCATGGCAAATTTGCAGGGACATTTGGCAAAGCTGGCATATTTTCTTTTAATGGTAATAAAATTATTACCACCTCTGGTGGAGGAATGCTTGTTTCCAATGATAGAGACTTTGTTGAACATGCGCAGAAACTTGCCACCCAAGCCAGAGACCCTGCTCCCCATTATGAACACTCTGAAATAGGATATAATTATCGAATGAGCAATATTCTTGCTGCTATTGGAAGAGCACAATTGAGAGTGATAGAAGATAGAATTAAAAGAAAAAGAGAAATATTTGATTATTATCAATCTGCATTAAAAGATCTTCCTGGAATTGAATTCATGCCTGAGGCTTCATGGGGTAGATGCACTCGCTGGCTTACAGTAATTACAGTTGATCCCAAAAAATTTGGAGCAGATAGAGAAGAAATTCGTTTAGCGCTTACCAAAGAAGGGATAGAATCTCGACCTGTCTGGAAGCCTATGCATCTTCAACCTGTTTTTAAAGTCTATGAATATATAGGTGAAAAAGTGGCTGAAGAGTTTTTTGAAAAAGGCCTTTGCCTTCCTTGTGGAACAAGCATGACTCAAGAAGATCTACAAAAAGTAGTTGATATTATCATAAGCCTTTGTAGAGCTTAGGTGATTATAGATTACCAAAAATCCATTGTGATGATGTTTCCTAATAAGGATTATGGGGTAAGGATTAAGGATTAGGGGATAAGGGTATGCATTGGAAGGATTTGGATGTTTGGAAAAAGGCACATGCCAGGGACTTGGGCTACATAAAAGATGAGGCCTATATCAATTGGGTATTTATATGACAGATGAGAAGGTGGAATATGTGATAGAAAGTATAAAAGAGATATTGCTTTAGCCGCTGTATAAAAGATTTTAAATGATTAAAATGGGTTAAGGAGTTATTTTTATGCCTGGATATCTTCCATATGAGATAACAAAGAGCATAGAGGAAGTTGTAACAGACCCTGAGATTGCAAAAAAAGTGATAGAGGCGATAGAGAAGAGTCTTTCTTCCATAGAGGAGAAGGCAAAAGAGCAGAAGATCATAATAAAACATGAGCTTAAGGATGAATTAACAAAGGAGCTTGTAACCAAGGATGAGCTTAAAGCAACAGAGGAAAGGCTAAGGCGGGAAATTGAGAAAGTAAAGGGAGAAATTAATGAAGTACGAGCAGAAATTAAAGCTACTGAAGAAAAGCTACGAGGAGAGATAAAAGCTACTGAAGAAAGACTACGAGGAGAAATTAAAGCTACTGAAGAAAGTCTGAGCAAGGAGATATACAGATGGCGTGCAGATACCATAAAGTGGATGTTTGTGTTTTGGCTTGGGCAACTTGTAGCTTTTATTGGAATACTTAGGTTTATGTTAAAGTGAATCATCAGGGGCAGAATGGTAATATTTTAGCTCCCTGTATGTTGATTCTAAAAAAGAAGAACCAGATAAAGAGACTAGTGCTCCATCAAGGCTCAAACTTAAGTTTAGAGTCTTCCATAGAGAAGAACTTCCTAAAGGAAGAAAAAGTCGAGTTAAGGTTGCAAGAATATAAACTTTCAGGCATGACAAAGCACTATATCTGAACATTCATAGATGATGATCGGCTAATTTTCTTAATCGGTCAAATCCAAAATTTCCTGTAAAAATAATAAAATTATATAGAAATTTCTTAAAGAGATATTTTTTTAAATTTTAAACCAGTATTTGGTATAAGTATTTACTGAATTTCTCTAAGAATAGATTCAAGCTTTCTCCTGTCATAGAAGAAAAATATTTCCTTTATAGAGATAGAAAAGAAAAACTGAGATAAGAGATGAAAAGATTTTTTGAAGAAAAGCATAAGATGTGGGAAAAATGATAAGATATTATCTCTTCATAATACTGTTACTATGCAATATCTTGATTTTATTGGCTATAATAAAAAGAAAAATATTTTCTTTTTTTAATAGCTTAGAGACAAAACGCTTCTTTTGCAATAATTCTTTTATAATTCCTTGATCGGAATATCAGAGTTCTTTACACAAGAACACTGGTAAAGGAATTTGACAATAGCTTCTTCCTTATAAAGGGTTATAGTATTCTGCAAATTTTGATATTTTGTGGAATACTATAAAAGTTACGAAAATATAAAAGGAAAATAATTTATTATTACATATAGTTATCCGAATAATTGCGGATAATTATAATAGAAAACTTTGTTGCGATTCAGAAGATAAGAAGAATTTCGAGGGGGGCACTATGCAAGATTTGTGGATAGAGGCAAAGAAAAAGATTTCCCAAAGAATACCTAAAAACAGCTATTCTTTGTGGATTAAGCCTATTCAGTTCTTAAAAAAGGCGGGCAATACTATATACTTGGGATGTCCTAATAAATTTTGCTGCAAATGGGTTTCAGAAAATTTCTTGGACCTTATAAGAGAGTGTTTTTTTAGTATTTCGGAGCAGAAATTTGATTTTGAATTTAAGGTAATATCTAAGCACAAAAGCACAAAGCCAAAGATTCTTTATTCCCCTGATCAGATGCACATAAGTGATAAATTTGTCACAAAAGGAGCAAAAAGACTTCATCTAAATCAGAACTTTGTCTTTGAAAGATTTGTAGTAGGTCCATGCAATGAATTTGCCTACAATGCATCCACAACCTTTGCGCAAAGCGAAGAATGGAGTTATGGCACACTTCTGATGCTGGCAAGCACAGGTCTTGGTAAAACTCACCTTTCTCAAGCAGTAGGGCACTGGATATTAAACAAAAAACCAGAAACAAGAGTTGTTTATGTGACGGTAGAAGATTTTATGAATGAACTGATATATGCAATAAGAACAAAACAGGTGGATTCCTTTAAAGAAAGGTATAGGAAATCCTGTGATGTGCTTCTTTTGGAGGAGATACATTTCCTAAGTGGAAAGGAGAAGACTCAAATTGAGCTTGCACATACCCTCGATTTTCTTATAAATAGCAAAAAAAAAGTAATATTTACAAGCTGTCTACCTCCTAATAAAATTCCGCGTCTCTCCAAGGAGATTTTATCTCGTCTATCTTCAGGACTTATTACACCTATAAATTTTCCAGACTATGAAACGAGGTTAAAAATAATAACTCAAAAGGCAAAAGAACAAAAACTTAATCTAAATGAAGATATTATAGACTTTCTTGCTTCTAAGATAACTAAGGATGTAAGGCACATGGAAAGTGTTATAAACTGCTTAAAAGCAAAAGTAGAATTGATGAAAGCAAAAATAGACCTCGATCTTGTTAAAGAAATAGTATCTCACTTTGTTTCTCCAGAGCCTATTCTTACATTAGAAGATATAATGAAACTGGTATGCAGATATTATAGGATAGATCCAGATTCTCTTCGCTCCAGATCCAGAAAAAGAATCTATTCCAATGCAAGAAATATCTATGTTTACTTGGCACGTAAATATACTAATAAGTCTGTATTAGAAATAGCAAAGAGTATAAATAGAACCCATTCAACCGCTATATATGCATTTGAGAGGATAAAAGATATGTTAAAAAAAGATGTAAACATAAAAAAACAAATAGCATTTTTGGACCATAAGATAGCTGAAGTGAACTACCTATGACTAAAGTCATAGACTTCTGAGGGAGTCTGGCACGTTGTTCTACTAATACCAATTTAAAAACTATCTTAAAAAACCTCTTTAATATAAGGATAATAAGGATAAAAAGTAAGCTTTTTTAAGATTGAGGTATAAAAAACTTAACTATTTTACATATAACAACAGCATCTTCTAATTCTTCTATTATACCAAGACTATTATGTAAATATTTTTATAATGGATAATACCAATTATGCATTCACTTTATAGATTTTAGGATGAAAGTCTATTATCCAGACTATCTCTTTTACTGTAAAAAATTCAATAAAAATTTTTCTTTAGAAAAATTTTAAAATAGTCTTGGTATTATTAGGAAAGCTTTCTTATGATGATTTTAAATTGGTATTATAGATGAGATGATATTTTTGATCCTGTTTGAAAATCCTTATTGAACAGGCTCAAAAATTCGAGCCTGGCCGAAATATCTTTCGAACATCCTCAGAAGTTTTCGTCAGTTCTGAAATAGTCGAACACAACAGTATATAGGGTCGATCTTCTAAAAAGAGAGGTGCTGTTATGGAAAATGGGATAAAAGAACCGTATAAATTTTCGAGTAGGAAGCTATCACCCACCAAATTCTTAGCTGGGAATAAGATTACATGGAAATTTTTTAAAGAGTTATTTTAAACCAGTATTGGTATAAGTAGTGTAAGAAAAAAGGAACGGATATTCTTTTCCTTAGTAGTAGTTCCCTATGAGCAAAGAAGTTGGTGTTGGTGGATGATAGCTTCCCAGTCGAAAATTTATACGGTGAATGCATAATTGGTATTAGGGAACAAAATGAGAATTATTAGATCTCCACCTAAATAATCGGTCAAAAAATTAGGATTCTGTCAAAAAAGATAAAAGTTCTATTCATTGTAGCTTTGACTTAATTTACTAATATTAGGAAAAAATTTTTATTATA
>JAMOPX010000229.1 GCA_027064285.1 Desulfobacterales bacterium
AATGATAAAGCATACTTTTACGCATTAAAACCAGTAGCAAAAGGATACGCAAAGATTGTTCCAGAAACTGTGAGATTAAGCATAGATAGATGTTTTAAGAACTTAGAATTTCCTATTCGATTCGTAAATAATGTATTACAGCTAAAATTCAAAAATGCTGGAATAGAACTAACAAGATTTGTGATAAACAGTAGCATCGGAATAGCAGGGTTTACAGATCCTGCAAGAAGATGGTTTCACTTAGAGCCTAAGAAAGAAGACTTTGGACAGACCTTGGGATATTATCATATGGGGAGTATTTTTCATATAGTATGGCCATTCATTGGACCTTCTAATCTAAGAGATACTATTGGAAAAACAGGAGACATATTTACTCAACCTGCCACATACCTAGTGGATTGGTGGATCCTGCTTGCAGCTCGTGCATTTGAAAAGATAAATTACACCTCCTTACATATAGGAGAATATGAAAACATGAAAAAAGCAGCAGTGGACTATTATATATTCATAAGAGATGCATATGAGCAGATGAGAATAAAACAAATAAAGGAGTAGAGCTATGAAAAAAATAGCAATATTATGCGTACTATTTTTACTTATAAGTGCTAATACTGTTATTTGTTCAGATGTTATTTGTTCAGATGAAAAAAGCTATGTGGAAAACCTTATAAAATCTAAGACAGAGCAAATACTTTCCATAATCAGAAAAAGGGATATAAACCAAAAAGAAAAGAAACAAAAGATATTTGACATTGCAAAACCTTTGTTTGACTTTACAACCATGTCAAAACTTACCTTAGGAAAGAAATATTGGTCTAAGTTAACCCCAGAACAACAGAAAAGATTTGTGGACCTATTTGTAAAAAGACTCAGAATGGTATATTTAGACAGGGTAGATATTTATGGTAATGAAACAATAAGCTTTAAACCCGCTATACAAAAAAGAAAAAATCTCATATACGTTCCTTCCACAGTAACTTCCAAAAATGAAAAGTTTGTTGTGCTTTATAAGTTCTGGAAGTCTCCAAATGGATGGAAGATATATGATGTTGAGGTAGAAGGTGTAAGTGTTGTAAGAACATACAGATCCCAGTTCACGGAAATCATCAAAAAGAAGGGAATCAAAGGCCTGTTTGAAGAACTGGAAAAACTAACACAACAATTAAATTATAAATCATAAAAAATGAAAAAAATTATCAGATGGATTGACCTATTTGACAGGCTTATTCTGGGTCATCCACTTATAACTATTATCTGTTTTCTCTGCATGATTGCTTTTTTTTGCTATCATGCAAGGGACTTTAAAATTGATGCTTCTGCTGAAACCCTTTTAAATGAAAATGACAGAGATCTTCTGTACTGGAGAACTATATGTAAAAGATATGGAGTAAAAGATTTCATAGTAATTACCTATAAGCCGTACAATATAGATCTTTTTTCTCCTCAAGCACTCTCAGACATTTCCCACATGGGAAATGAAATAAAAAATAAGGTAAAAAGTGTGGAAAATGTAATTTCTATTCTAAATGTCCCCCTTATAGAAACTGCAAAAAGAATACATATAAAAGATCTAAATAACATTCCAACCCTTGAGACACCGGGGATAGACATAGAGCTGGCAAAGGAAGAATTTAGGGATAGCCCACTTTATAGAAATCTCTTGGTCAGCCCGGAGTTAGATGCCACAGCCTTAGAAGTAATATTTAAATCCAATAAAAAATATGATGAACTCGTGGATAAAAGAGATGAGCTGGTTCAGAAAAAGTATTCTGTAGGATTGAGTAAAAAGGAGAAAGAAGAATATAAAAGACTCTCTAAGAGAATAAGATTATATCTAGATCAGATAAGAGATCAGAGGCACAAAGACATAAACACAATACGCGCCATAGTAAGCAAGTATTCAAAACATGCAAAGATAATACCGGGCGGATTACCTGTAATAGCAGATGATTTGATTAGGTTTATTCATAACGATTTAAAGATATTTGGTCTTGGTGTCTTTATATTCATGTTATTGACCTTAGGCTTCTCTTTCAGAAAACCAAGATGGATTATCCTGCCAATGTTGTGCTGTGGTTTCTCTGTAATAGTAATGATGGGAATACTTGGTATATTTGATTGGGAAGTAACAGTTATATCTTCTAATTTTATATCTCTTCAGCTTATCCTTACTATGGCCATAGCTATTCACCTGATTGTGAGATATGAGGAGTTTCATTCTGAAGATCCAGAAATGCCTAATAGGACATTAATTAGAAATACTATCCAAGATAAATTTACTCCATGCCTTTATACAACACTAACTACCATAGCTGGTTTTTCTTCTCTGCTCCTCTGCAATATTAAGCCTGTAAGAACATTTGGATGGATGATGAGTGCAGGTCTTATGGTATCTCTTATTCTTACATTTATATTCTTTCCGGCCGAGGTAATGCTTCTTAAAAAAGCGACTCCGCTTCAAAAGAAAAAATCAGATTTTGGCATAACAAAGTTTTTTGCAAAACTGGTAGATGGACATGAACGATCCATAATATTGGTAAGCATGATAGTTTTGGTGGTTAGCTTAGTAGGTATTTCAAAGTTAGAGGTAGAAAACTGCTTTATAGACTATTTTAAACACACCACCGAGATATATCAGGGATTAAAATTCATAGACCAAAAATTAGGAGGAACAACACCTTTAGATGTGATATTAGAATTTAAAGAAGAACAGAATGAAAAAAAGATTAAAACCTCAGATTCTAATGAATCTCAAGATATATTTGACGAATTTGAAGAATTTGAAAAGCCTGCAAACAAGGCTCAATACTGGTTTACATATGACAAGATTGAATTAATGGAGAAAGTACATGACTATTTAGAAAGTCTTCCTCAGATAGGAAAGGTGCTTTCCTTAGCTACCATGATAAAGCTTGTAAAAAGGCTTAATGAAGGCAAACCCTTAGATAATTTTGAACTTGCTCTTTTATATACCAAACTGCCTGAAAAATTTAAGGATATGATAATAAAACCCTTTGTTTCTATAGAGCACAATGAAGCACATTTCATAGCCAGAATAATAGACTCTAATAAGTCTTTGAGAAGAAATGCTCTTTTAAAGAAGATAAGACATGACTTTGTTCACAAGCTCGGATTAAAAAAAGACCAGTTTCACTTAGCAGGAGTGCTTGTTCTTTATAACAATGTCCTTCAAAGCCTTTTTAGGTCTCAGATTCTTACCCTTGGATTTACAGCAATGCTTCTTATGTTTATGTTCTTTATACTTTTCAGGTCTGCTAAGATTTCACTTCTGGCAATATTTCCCAACATATTGCCAGTTATATTTATCTTAGGTTTTATGGGATGGAGTAACATTCACTTGGATGTTATGACTATAACCATTGCTTCCATCAGCATGGGAATAGCTGTGGATGATACAATCCATTATATCCATAGGTTTGAACAGGAGTTCAAGATCCACAAAGATTATCTAAAAACTATGTATAAGTGTCACGATACTATTGCCTATGCCATGTTTTACACAACTTTAGTTATAACAGTTGGCTTTTCTATATTGGTGTTCTCTAATTTTATACCAACAATATACTTTGGAATACTCACGGGATTAGCTATGATAATTGCTCTTGTTGCAGACCTTTCCCTTCTTCCAGCTCTTATAATAAAGTTTAAGCCCTTTGGGCCTGAGCAGAAGAAATAGATTCACTTGCTTTCCATCTTTTCACCAAATATGGCTTTGTGGTCTCAAATACCATACATTCATCTTCTATTACCCCTTCTGCTTGGGCAATAGACATGCTGGCTGTTTTCTTTACAAAAGAAAGGGTCTTTCCAAAATAAAGGGGAATAAGTGATTCCATCATCAGATCTCTATCTACAATAGCATCTCTATATGACACAGCAATATCAAATAAGAGCCTGGCCCACAGATCAACAGGAAAGTTGAAATGTTCTTCCTTTAAGTCCTTGATTTCAAGAAGCTTTCTATAAACATCTTTTGACAAAATCTGCTCCCATACATCTCTATAAGTATCAAATCCATCATGAAATTTGTTCCTCAATCTCTCTGTATCCACTTTTATTTCAGGTGGCATCTCTGTTTCTCCCAGCCCAAATCCAAATATAGCTGTAGGACGGCTATACTTCATCTTAAGCCAGAATGAATCAAAATAGCTCATCATCTTAAATATCGTCCCGATCACCTGTCTGAACATAGGGCCTAAATCCGCACCAGGATCTTTGACCCTGTGTATCTTTGGCTTTCCCATAAATGACTGACACACCCTAACCCTATTGCATATAGCCAATGTGGTCATCCATATGTCTATACCAAAATTAGCGATATATTCATCCCAAAGATTACTTTCTAAATATATTCTTGCCAGTTTTCCGTTAAAGCCAAAGTCTCCTCCTATGGGCTGTCTTATCCTTCTT
Source organism: Desulfobacterales bacterium (assembly GCA_027064285.1). GTDB lineage: Bacteria > Desulfobacterota > DSM-4660 > Desulfatiglandales > JALVZP01 > JALVZP01. The sequence goes on from JAMOPX010000229.1 coordinate 4,432, forward strand.
CCATACAATGCCCTGGTCAATGGATAAGCTATTCCATTAGTTATGGTGCCATCATACTTATGTCTTACATAAAGTGGAGCTACATAGGAGAAGCCATTGAAAAGAGGTTCACCTAAGTGTTTTATCCATTCAGGAGTTATGCTTTTAAGATCTGCATCAACCACAACTATAGCCTTTGCCTTTAATTCCAACACCTTTTTAAAGAGATTTCTAAAATTATTACCCTTACCTTTGATTCCCGGTGGAGTGGATATGTAAATCTTAGGCACCTGAGTGGGAGTATTCAAAAAGACATCTTTTGTATTATCAGGGGAATTATTATCACAGTTTATTATAACCGACTTTTTATCACTAAAATATTTCACAAGTCCTTTATCAGCCTGCGTTACTGGAAAGCTTATAGAATCTGCCTCATTATACGAAGGTATAGCTACTACTATATCTGCCTCCTTAACCCCTTCTGGATTTATTTCTATCATTCCTCAACCTGGTTAACAAAACCGCACATTAGTGCAGCTTTGGGTGGGGTATTTGTATTCCGCCTCTTCAGAATGGCCAGCCCCACCTGGCGGTTTTTGGCCATCCATAGCCCCTGCACCAGGTGCAGGAACTAACCTTTTCACCACCCTCTTCCAATCCCTTAGGACAAGCACTCGTCTTAAGGGAGAAAAGTCCCTT
>JAMOPX010000230.1 GCA_027064285.1 Desulfobacterales bacterium
CACTTCCAGTCCCAGCTTATGCTGGATAGTATTTAACATTTTCCCCTTAAACCGTTTCTCTCCGCTTTTAACGGAGAGTGCCTTAGGGGGTTGATTATGTGGGTTTTCAAAGAGCAATCTTATGTTTATATTACTTCAATACCTACAAAATTTCAAGTGCGGTCTCCTCCTTGCTTTAAAAAGCAGGGTTTCCGACCGCAAGGGGTGTTTTTATGAAGGTGTTTATATGTGGATACAATCTATATGGATATCTGGATTCTATAAAAAAAGGCTTTCTTAAGGCAGGATGTGATGTGCGGCTCTTCTGTCATAAAAATGTAAGCATAAGAAAATTAAGGCACAGAAATCTTTTAAAAAGAATATGGGCATGGATAAGACTTAAGCAAATAAACAGTTCTATAAAAAAGAACTTCTTAGACTTTATGCCCGACTTAACCCTTTGTATCAATGGATCATCTATTTTCCCTGAGACAGCTTCCTTTTTATCAAACAATTCTATCTCTGTGCTTTGGCTTGTAGATTCCTTAGAAAGGGTGGCCACCTCTAAAAGCACCATAGCCAAATTTAAAAAGGTATTTGTTTTTGAACCAACTGATACAAAAAAGATTCAAGGTTCAGAATATCTGCCATATGGGTTTGATGAAGACATATACTTTAAGAAAAACTTGAAAAAAGTATATGAGGTGAGTTTTGTTGGGGCAGGACATATAGAAAGATATGAACCATTAGATGAAATAGCTCGGATGTGTGATTCTAAAGGCATCAGAATGTATGTGTTTGGACCTTTTACTCTGTTTAAAAAGAGACCTGAGTACAAAAAAAGGTATCCTTCTTTATTTAAGGCTATTGTTCAGAATAAAAGAATATCACCAGCCTTGATAAATGAAATCTACAATCAAAGCTGGATAAATATAAATGTGCATCATCCTCAGTCAAAGGATGGAATAAATCCCAGAACATTTGAAATAGCAGGTTCTGGAAATTTTCAGCTTGTAGAGGCAAAAAAAATGCTCAGGATCTTTTTTAAAGAAGATGAAATGATTACTTATTCAGACATAAAAGATCTGGGAGAAAAGATCGTTTGTTTTCTGAGAAAAAAAGAAGAAATAAATAAGATCTCAGAAAAAGCATTAAAAAGAGCTAATCAGGAACATACATTTACACATAGAGCCGTCCACATTTTAAACAGGATTTAAACCAAAAGCAGGTCATATATTTCACTTGAGTATGCATAAAGATCTATAAATCTTTTAAACTTGGCATTACTTATTTCTTTGCCTCTTCTTTCAAACACTTTGATCCCGCATCCACTTCTGAAGGATTGAATAAGCTCATCATCCATTTTGTTTTGCCTGCCTGTGGACTTTGATCTTTTTCGAGCATGAGATATGCCAATGGCAATCTCATCTTCAGTAATGACCAATCCTCTAACATACCCTCTATCTAATTCCAATATATCCTCTCCATCAGCCGAGATCACTCTTTTCCTTGCAGATTCACATAAGTATATCTTTTCTTCTATAGAAAGAAGTGTGTGAGGATGAAACAAGGAGTTTTTGATTATCTTACTTTTAGTTACATCCATTAAAAACCCATTTTTTGCAGTAATCCACTGTTCCCCTGCCTTTTTGCCAAATGCACTTACTATGATGCTGTTATTAATCCATATAATGGAATTCATGTGAATGGTGTCCTTTTCCCCGTCATTCATTCTCCAGTAAATTTCTTCCTCCCCTGTATCTGGCGAAAATTCCACTATGGAGTCATTTCCAGTAGATGCAATATATATTTTGCCATCTTTTACTGCTATAGAATGACCATCCTTTACTGTTTTAAGTTTCCAGCGCTTTTTTACTTTATAACTTCTATCAATATAAAAGAGTCTGTGCACTTTGGCCTGAAGCAGACATAAAAAACCATCTTTATATTTGGTTAGCCCGGTTACTCCTGTTGGCCTCCATGTCCACCATCTTATTCTTATAGGCCTTATAGCTCCGGTATAGGTATCTACTTCCAGCAAGAACACACCAGGATAGAGCATCTTATGGCCTCGCTCTTTTTCGACAGAGGCCTTTTTATTACACAAGCTGACTATAAGTTTCATGCTACAGGCCAAATTCCATTTTAGGATTTTAATACAACATCAAATCAATCTATGCAAAGTAGCATTTTAATCAAAAAATCCAATTTGACAAATTAGTATCATTGAGGCTATTAAAAACCCAACTTTATTTAACTGACCTTACGCAAAAGGGGTTATCTCACAAGGGAGGGATAACAACGAATGCAGTATAGGGGCAAGGGGGTTTTTCGTCTGCTCCGAGTCTCTCAGGCTGGTCTCTTCTGTGACTTATCTGCGGGGAATACCTGCCCCCTCCGCATTCCCGTCACTCAACTGTTAATCAAATATGCTTACCAATGGGCTTGGATGTCTGGTAAAGCACTATGCTTGGTTTGGAGAGATTTGAGTGACGGGCTGCGGTTTCCCCCACAGATAAGCCACGAAGAGACAGCGCCCTTTCGACAGTCACATCCGAAAAACCCCCTTGCCCCTATATCCACTTCAGGTCTTACCCCTATACTGCATACAGATAAGACAGAATTTTGGGTAAAGTCAGTTATTTAAGTCAAGTAGGAGAAAGCTGGTGTGAACAGGAGAGAATTTTTAAAGCGCATAATCAAAGCGGCTTTGGTAACTGGACTTTATCCTGTGCTTTCTTATGCAGAACTTGAAAAGTACTCTCCTAAGGGAAAAGATATAGAAAAGTATGTAATAGGGTGTATGTGGTGTCAAAACGGATGTAGCATGATTGCTTATGTAAAAGATGGTAAGCTGGTCCATCTTACAGGAAATCCTGATGATCCTATCACAAAAGGAAAAATCTGCATAAAGGCATTTGGCAGCATTGAGCTTTTAAATAGTCCTTACAGGCTCACTTATCCTCTTAAAAGGATTGGAGGTAGAGGTGATAAGGCAAGATTTGTAAAACTAAGCTGGAATGAAGCACTAAATGAGATCGCAGAAAAGCTGAAAAAGATAAGAGAAAAATATGGTGGAGAAGCATTGGGGATATGGGCATCTGGAAGAAGTGCTCATGATGGCCGTTACTTAAATAAGGCATTTGCAAAGCTTTATGGGACCCCAAATTATGAAAAGACAGGGCCATTTTGTAATTATTCTGCCAAGCCTGCGGGAGTTGCTACTGTCGGCACAAGACATACTCCTTGGATATATTCAGATGATGATTTCTTTGCAGCTGAGCTTTACATACTTGTAGGAAGTAATATGGCAGAAACAAGACCTGTGATATTTTCGCGCTTAGTAGAAAGAAAAAGAAAAGGAAAATGCACTGTCATTGTTATTGATCCGAGAAGATCAAAGACAGCAAAAGCCTCTGACTTTTGGCTTCCAATAAGACCTGGCACAGACATGGCATTTGCCCTTTCTATGATACATTACATCATCACAAAAGGTCTTGTAGCAGAGGATTTTGTAAAGGAATACACCATTGGATTTGAGAAACTTAAAGAGCAGATTCTCTCTCAGAAGTATGACCTTGATTGGGGAGCAAAGGTAACAGGGATTCCAAAAGAAAAAATTGCCCATCTTTCAGAGCTTTATTCTAAGACAAAGAAGGCGATTATTGTTGGAAACTCTGGGATCAGTCATCATGCAAATGCCATGCAAACCCATAGAGCATTTTATATCCTTGCAGCAATTACAGGGCATTTTGGATATAAGGCAACAGGTTATTGCTGTTTAAATAATGGAGGAATATTTCTTGGCTCTTTACCAATTCCAAAAGATAGGATCCCAAAGACAAGACCAGAGCTAAGCAAAAATCCTGTTGGATGGCTTGAATCCTTAGATAACCCATCTTATCCTTACAAGCTTCGAGCTTTAATATGCACAGGAAGTCCTCTTACCCAATGGCCAGATCAAAACAGGATCAGAAGCTATATCAGTAGGCTTGAGCTAAGTGTTTACAATGGTCTTACACCAAATATAAATGCCTATTATTTTGACTATATACTTCCTGCTGCCACATGGATTGAAGCAGGAGGAATCTCTCCTGTTTCTGATGATAGTCGCTTTGTGTGGACACCAAAGCTTATCTCTCCTCCAGGAGAGGCAAAACCTGATCGCTGGTGGTGGATAGAGCTTGGAAAGAGAATGGGTTGGGGAGATATATTCAAGGATGAACTTAAGGATCCTGTTAAGTTGCAAAATTTTGTTGGAAGAAAAAAGGGATATACTGTTGATAGATTTTTAAGCAAAAAAGACAACTCCCTCCGTGCTCCCATAAAGGTAAAAAATGGAAAGATCGTGGAGAGAGGAACACTCTTTCTTGATAAGAAATTCTCTACAAAAAGTGGAAAAATAGAAATTTGGACAGAAGTCTTGGAAAAGAGATTGAACAAATATGGCCTTTCAGCAATTCCCACATATTACACAGATCCTGATATAGCAAGAAAAGGAGAAGAAACCATATCTTATGATGGGCTAATTCCGTCTCCATTTCAAAAGAATAAGACCCTGACCTTTAAGGTCTCTATAATCACAAAAAAAGAAAATAATGAATTTCCCTTTTACCTTATTACTGGAAGGCCATCTGTTGCTATTATGGGGCATACATCTCATTGGATAAAAAAGCTAAACAGTGTATGCCCTGATCAATTCTGTATCATACACAGAGAAAGCGCAGAAAGACTCGGAATAAAAGATGGGGATAGGATAAAAATTAAATCTTTGTATGGAGAAATAGAGGCTGTTGCAAAGGTAGGCTTAGATATTCGTAAAGACACTATCTTTATTCCCTACAGCTTTGGCGAAAAAGCACCATTTACCCAGTGGCCCACAGTAAATTTTCTTACTAATTTTGATAAATGCCCTGTAAGTGGACAGATAGCTTTTAAAGGCATAAAAGTTTTTATAGAAAAATAACGGACTAAACCCCCATTTTTCACAGCAAAGATACAGCCCCGTATCCCAAAGGAATGTTGACTTTGCATCAGCGATAGTATACCAAGTATATTTGCTGAAATGATTAAGAGATACATAGAAAAAGTCTCTGTTATCGATTCCTGTGA
>JAMOPX010000231.1 GCA_027064285.1 Desulfobacterales bacterium
AGAAGGATATTCTTTATAAGTGAGCTCAATCTCAAAAGAACTTCTTTTGCTTTTTCATCTTTTGAAAGTTTCCTTACTATGACAACTATAAGTTTTCTCAATATATCCCTTGCCTTAGGGGTTATAATTTTCATGGAAGGAGAACCCTTTAAGTCAATTAAAATACGGGCTATGTCCTGCACATCAGAAAAACCCATAGAAAAAAGCACTTCCTTTATTTCGTCTTCATCTTTATCTAATATGAAGTAAAGCGGATCTGACCCAGCTTTTAAGCTGTGCTTGGGTGCTAAGAGCTGTTCAAATTGGCTGTGAACATAGGAAGTATGTTCTAAAAGCTGATCATAAAATGCTTCCCAGCTTTTGTATCCCATTCCTATAGCAATTCTCAGCCTCTGAGCTGAATCAGGAGGAATGCTGTGACTCTGCAAGTCTTCATATTCCTGAATCCTGTTTTCTAATCTTCTCAAGAATATATATGCGTCTTTTAAACGATCGCAAATCTCTTCTGGCACATAGGATTTTCTCTTGAGCACATCTATTGCACTAAGTAAGGATTGCACCTGAAGTTCAGGGTCTATTCCACCCCTTGTAAGTTGAAACACCTGAATAAAAAATTCTATCTCCCTTATGCCACCAGGACCTATCTTTATGTTGTCCAATATGCTCAACTGAGATGCTTCCTCTGTTATCCTTTGTTTCATCTCTCTGAGTGCATCAAAAACTGTATAATCTAAGTATCTTCTATAAACAAAAGGTCTTAATCTGGAGAGAAGCTCCTCACCTTTTTTCCTATCACCTCCCACGATTCTTGCTTTTACAAGCGCATATCTTTCCCATTCTCTGCCATAGCTCTGATAATAGTATTCCATTGCATCAAAGTTCATAACTATTGCTCCACTTTTTCCAAAAGGCCTGAGTCTCGTGTCCACCCGAAATACAACTCCATCCTCTGTTGGCTCACTTAAAAACTTTATCACCTTCCTTGCAACAAGACTGAAAAATTCCTCATTTGAGAGCTTAGAATAAGTGCTTCCAGATTCTGGATATGAAAACATGATGTCTATATCTGAAGAAAAATTCAGCTCTTCTCCCCCAAGCTTTCCGAGTCCAATCACTACAAGCTGTTGAGGTAAGTTACTCTTAGCTCCTATGGGAGTGCCATATCTTCTGGAATAAGTGCTGTAGAAGAGCTCAACAGACCTATCAATACAGGCCTCAGCAAAAAGGGAAAGCTCTTTCATAGTCCTAATAGTATCGCTTTGTTCTGTAAGGTCTCTCCAGGCAATGCGGACCATCTCTCTTTTTCTGATAGCCCTGATTTTCTTTACAAGTACTTTCTCATCTTCTTCTGAATCCAGTCTGCTGAGTTTGTCCTTATATTCATTCTTCTCATAATCTCTTAAGAGATCACCACTCTGAACAAGATCCAGTAGTATTTCTGGCTCTTTTATCAGGACCTTTGAGACAAAGTTGCTAAGCATAAAAACATATCTTAGTTTATCTTCCTCAACAGGAAGGGCTATGCCTTTGCTGCTGGCTGATTTCATTAATGAAATGACTCTTTGTTCTGCTTCCTTGTATAGCTGGTCTTTCATGGTTTGAAAAACTTAGCAGTATAGTATAAAATCTGCAACCTAAATTTAATAAAATTTTTTAAACACGTTCATATAAAGTATTGAAAATTATTAGCTATTAAGATACCATCTTAACTCAAATACTTAAGAGATGAGTGCTTTGGTCAAAAAAGGTGAAGTAATAGATCTGAGTATAGAAAAAATGGCTATTGGAGGGTCTGGAATAGCCAGAGTAAACAGGTATGTTATATTTGTAAAAGGAGCAGTAGCAGGCGACAAGGTAAGAGCAAGGATATATAAGAAAAAAAAGGACTATGCAGAGGCCAAGGTTCTGGAGGTAATCACACCTTCTGTTAATAGAATAGAAGTAAGGTGTCCTTATTTTAACCACTGTGGTGGATGTCAGTGGCAACACATAAAATATGAGGCCCAGCTCAACTATAAGCACATGCTCGTAGAAGAAGCTGTATCAAAAGTGGGCAGACTAAATAATGTGCCTGTACTGGAAACCATACCTTCTCCTGAGATATTTGGTTATAGAAATAAGATGGAGTTTACTTTCTCTAATAAACCCTGGCTTATATCCAAGTCTGAACAAAGCGAAAAACCACCTTTTGCATTAGGGCTTCATATTCCAGGCTCTTTTGACAGGGTAATTGATATAGAAAAATGCCTTCTTCAACCGGATGAAGGCAATGAGATATTGGATATAGTAAGACAATATGTTAGAAAAACAGAGATCCCTGTGTATGATATGAAAAATCACAAGGGATTCTGGAGGTTTTTGACCCTTAGAAATTCCAAGGCATTTGGTGATTGGATGGTAAACATAATCACAGCAGATGAGGCTCAACAGGTAGTAGCTCCTTTGGTAGATGAGATATGTAAAAAAGTGAGTGGAATAAAAACAGTAGTAAACAACATAAGCAAAAAAAAGGCTGCAGTAGCAATTGGAGATAAAGAAGTAATAATGTTTGGCACAGGATATATTGAGGACAAAATAGGAGATTTTGTATTCAGAATCTCTGCAAATTCCTTTTTTCAGACAAATTCTAAAGGTGCTGAAAAACTATACAGTAAGGTGAAAGAATATGCCGAACTTTCTGGTACTGAAGAAGTACTGGATCTTTACAGTGGTACAGGCACAATCCCGATCTTTTTGTCCAAGCAGGCAAGAAGAATCATAGGAATCGAGATAAATAAAGATGCAGTAAAGGATGCCAGAAAAAACTGTGAGATAAATGGAATAAATAATTGTGTTTTTATTGTAGGAGATATAAAAGAGACCTTTTCAAAAGTGGACTCAGAGATAAAACCAGATGTTATAATTGCTGATCCTCCAAGACCGGGAATTCACAAGGATGCTTTAAAAGGAATAATAGAACTGGGCGCCAAGAGGCTGGTATATGTGTCCTGCAATCCTGCTACTATGGCAAGGGATTTGTCTATATTATCCCAAGTCTATGAAGTAAAAGAGATTCAACCAGTAGATATGTTTCCTCATACTCACCATATAGAAGCAGTAGCTAAGTGCGTAAAAAATTGACCCTCCCACGACTAAAGCCGAGGAATTCCTGCTTCAACGAGGGATGAGTCGTAGACCTGCCCAAAAGCAGTTCCGGAGGTTCAGTGGGTGCAGTGGGTGGTATCAGAAAAATTATGTAAAGGAGTTAATAAATTGAAAATAATTTTTCTCATAAGGTATTCAATGGAGAATAAAGTTTAAAAAAACAATAGAGAAGGTTTTTATAGTTATCCGCAATTATGCGGATAACTATAATTTAGCCAAAAATCCAAAAGCTGGTCAGCTTTCCTCCTCCAAGTAGGAGGGTAGGGGAGTTGCCCATGATTCTTCATCAAAGTAGAGTTCTTTTAAGTCCTTTGGCGGGTAAAATTCAGGTAGCACCGGATCTTTAACTGCCTCAAATCTGACAAAGCATGATTTATACCAGTCTGTATCTGGCATGGGAAGTTTGAGTTCTTTCATTATCTTATAAGTTCTGTAAAAGTCATTCCACTTGTTTTCCTGTTCTGGATATATGGAAAAGTCCCTTAAAATATCAGTAAAAACAAAGCCAGCTTTATTTAGAAAGCCTTGGAATTCATACCATTTGTTGAGAGATGCTTCTCTATGTGTAAAGCCTATATATCCTGCACTTTTTTTACCTTTTAATGCCTCTATGCATCTTCCCACAAAGAGCTTTAAACCTTTTTTTGTCTCTACAGGATCTGTAACAAATACATCATACTTTTTTCTATCCTCTTCTGGAATCTCTTCTAATACATTGTACTCTTTTACATCAATATTGTGGATATTGTTTTGTCTGCAGAACTCTCTTATAAATGAGGTGATACGCTCATCTATCTCCACCACTCTAACCCTTTTTGCCATGCCAGTAAGTCCTATAGCTACACTGAGCAGGTCATCATCACCAAGTATAAAAATTTCCTGCTCCTCTATGTCTCCTCTTTCATACATGAACGCAAGCCTTGCAATTGTATCCCTTGGTCTCACAAAGCCTTGATCAAAATCACTTGTGGGAAGGGGCCTGTCTTTTGTAACCTTTAAAAACTGATCTAAGATGTCTTTAAAATAACCTTTTATCTCCACTCCAACATTACATCTTCCACAGACCACATCTTTTTTTTCTTGCAGATGGATTTCTTTGGCTAAAGAAAAAAAACCATTTTCATTTATGACCACGCCATCTTGAACAAGCTCCTGCAAGTGCTGCACAAACTCTACTATATGAGAGTCCTGATAATTTATCAGCTCCCAAAAGCTCATCTTTTTCTTTTTAAGCGCTCTGAGTATTTGGTTTTTTATTCTATCTTCGCCTCCCATAATAACCACCCCTTACAGAAATCCACGCCAGAAAGCCCCTACCTGAAGCCTATGGGCTTTCTGGCGTATCATTCATTCATTAATAATAAAAGCCGCCTGTTCGAAAAATCTTTTTAAACAGGCTTATATATTCTTGAATAGTAGAGAGAATAATAATATAACCAATATCAAAATGCAATTGAGAAGATCCCTCATCTGTAATCACAACTAAGCCCTCTATTAAGTGAAAACAGCTTCACAGCAGAAATTTTGAATCTTAAACCTATGTCTTCTAAAAATTCATACATTTGTCTTACAACTATCTGTTCAAGATGGAATAAGCTTTTCTCATCTTTCTTAGAACAGAACCTAAAATAATGCTTGCTTCTTTTTGTCAACTTACCTATCCAAATACCAACAACCTCTGTTAGCATAAATACTAATTCAAGTTACTACCTGACAGAGGATTGATTTATAATAGACAAAAATTTTTTAAGAAAGAAAAAATGAAGGAAATAGAAGTAATTACTATTTATTGTATCATAGCTGATATACTCAAAAGCTTAGGCTGGGAAGATGACAGACAAGCAAAAATGAATTCAGCTGAGGTTCTTACTACAGCCATAATAGCTTGTCTTGCCTTTGGAGGGAATTTCAGTAAAGCTCTTAATTCCATGAGGCTATTTTGCTCTT
>JAMOPX010000232.1 GCA_027064285.1 Desulfobacterales bacterium
GCTGTAGTAAGAACCTCAACTGACTTCATTTTTGCTTGTCTGTCATCTTCCCAGCCTAAGCTTTTGAGTATATCATCTATGATGCAATAAATAGTAATTACTTCTATTTCCTTCATTTTTTCCTTCTTAAAAAATTTTTGTGTCTATTATAAAATAATTCTTTGTCAGGTAGCAACTTGAGTTATAATAACTTTCTGGCAGATATAAGGTAGCCTGTAAAACCTACCATCTTCTCAAAGGGTCTGACCCCTTCTTTTTTTCTAACCAAGATTCTTCTTTCAAGAATCTCTACGGTATCAATTACTGCAAAACCTTTATCTTTTAAGGTTTCTACACTTCTTTTTAGCTGCTCTGCTGTAGGAACAATAATAGCAATTGATTTTCCAGGAGCCAGTGCATCCCATGCAGGAGAAATAGCAATCCAAGGTTCAGGAAGATCCAAAAAAACTGCATCCACATCTTTTACAGGAAAGGAGTCTCCCGCATTAAGGAGCTCAAATACAACTCTATCTTCAAGCCCTGCTTTTTTTAAATTTTCTTTGGCGTTTTTTAAAAAGTCTTCTCTCTTATCAAATGTATAAATTTTACCATCAGGCCCAATCAGCTGGGCAAGCAAGATGGTAAAAGCTCCAGAACCCGTGCCCATTTCTATTATTTTCATGCCCGGCTTTATATTCATAGCCAAAACGAACCATGCTGCATCTTTTGGATAGACGATCTGGGTTTTTCTTTGCACCTTCATCATTCGATCCGTTACAGAAGGTCTAAATACACGAAATCTCGCGCCGGTGCTGGACAATACAAGACTTCCTTCAGCTTTGCCCACTATTTCGTCATGTAATATTTTTCCCTTATGAGTACCCAGCTCTCCACCTGGCCTCAGAACAAAAAGAAAGCTCTTTTTTCTTTCTTCATCCCATATCAAAACGCTTTCTTCATAACTAAGTTCTCTCAATTGCTTCATTTTTCTCCATCCGTTCTTTTATTCTACAAAATCTACAAAGATCTTTGTTAGAAGCTGTAAGCATACCGCATTTAACACACTTATGTAATTCCACCTTTTTTGAAGGAGCAAATTTTTCTCTTATCTTGTAAAAGCCCTTTACAAATCTAAGTTTTGTCGCAGGATACTTATCTTCTATCATTTCCATGATATCCAGAAGAACAAGTGACCTTGCACCTCTTGAATGAGGACAACTCACATCTACATAGGAAATCTGTTCTGCCTCACAATATTTTAAAAGCTCTTTTCTGGTCAAGAAAACCACAGGCTTCACTTTCTTTACCATCCCTTCTTCCTCTGGAAGAACAGGATATTGCCTGTACAGATATTCTTCTTCCCAATTCAGTATGTTTCCCATAAGTCTGGCAGATTCATCATCTAAATTATGTCCAGTAGCAAGCACACTACCGCCCATCTCATATGTAAGTCTATTAAGCATATATCTCTTTATTGTCCCACATACAGAACAGGGCTTTTCATAGCTTTTTTTTACAATATCTTCTATTGTATAGTTCAGCTCTTCTTTTAAAGAAAATACATGTAATTTGAGACCATGCGTTTCTGCAAACTCTTCAGATATCTTTCTTGAGATCATAGAAAATTCCCTTAGTCCCAAATCTATATGTATTCCCTCTACCTTGTAGTCCAACTGGGCCAATATATGCCAAAGCGCCATAGAATCTTTACCACCTGATACCGCTACTATTACTTTCTGCTCTTTTGAAAACATCTTAAATTTTTTTATGGTATCTTGAACCACAGATCTGGTTCTGCTTAAAAAGTGTTCTTTGCACAATGGAAGGTTTGCGTATCTCAGGTGTATAAATCCTTCTCTTTTGCATATCCTGCATCTTTTTTGCCTTGCCATGGTTTCCCTTTTTTATTAAATTTTGGGTAACCATAGAGTATAAATAGATGGGTGTCAAGAAAGGGAGAGAATGGAGAAAGACATAAAGGTAATGGTAGTAGATGGTCAGGGAGGAGGTATAGGAGCCACATTGATATCAGCTATAAGAAAAGAGTTTGGAGACAAGCTTACTATATATGCACTTGGCACCAATTCCATTGCCACAGCAAGGATGATGAAAGCAGGAGCAAACAAAGGAGGAACAGGAGAGAGCGCTATAAGATATGTATCAGGAAGAGTGGACATTATTATAGGCCCTATATCTGTAATTATGCCGTATTCCATGTTGGGAGAACTTACTCCAGATATGGCTACTGCTATAAGCACAAGTGAGGCCGTAAAAATATTTCTGCCCCTGACTCAAGAAAATATTAAAATAGTGGGAGATCCTGGGGAACCTCTTCCCCATCAGGTAGCAGAGGCAGTGAAGATAATAAAGGAGGTGATAGAAGATGTGTGAATCAAGTGTGTATATGCTCAAAGATGGGAAAGAAGAGCTTTTGATAGAAGATGTGGATCTTATGGAGCAGGAAGAAGATGAAATAAGAGTGGTAAATATATTTGGAGAAGAAAAAAGGGTTAAAGCAAGAATAAAGAGTCTTTCACTTGTGGAGCACAAGATTCTGCTTGAGCCTATTTCATAAAAAGGAGGTAAGTATATGGATATAAAGGAATTTGCAAAGAAAATCCACTGGCTGGGTCATGATGGTTTTAGGATTGATGCAAGCAGGATCATTTACTTTGATCCATTCCAGATCTCTGGTGGTCCAAAAGCAGACATAATCTTGGTCTCTCACGAACATTTTGATCACTGCTCACCTGAGGATATAGAAAAAATACAAGCTGACGATACAGTGATTGTTACTGAGAAGGACTCTGCTTCTAAGCTGTCAGGAAATGTAAAGATTGTAAAACCTGGAGATAAGATAGAAGTAAAAGGAATCACCATTGAAGCAGTACCTGCCTATAATATTGGAAAAGACTTTCATCCAAAAGCAAATGGATGGTTGGGCTTTATTGTAGAGGTGGATGGAGTAAGGATATATCATGCAGGAGATACAGATTTTATTCCAGAAATGAAGGACATAGAGGTTGATATAGCTCTTCTTCCTGTATCAGGAGTCTATGTGATGACATCTGATCAAGCAGTTGAGGCAGCAAAGGCAATAAAGCCAAAGCTTGCTATACCTATGCATTATGGGGCAATTGTGGGCAGTGAACAAGATGCCCTAAGGTTTAAAGATGCCCTTGCTGGCGTAGTAGATGTCTTAGTCCTAAAAAAGGAGTAACAGGGTCTTTTTTTATTTTATCAGGCAGGTTCAGATAAAAGTTTGCTTCCTGAATCCTGCCTCTTTTAATGCATCCTTGTGCATATATGTGGCATTTATATTCCAGCTCTTTTATGACTGCTCTATATTGCTTCTCATTCAGGTCTTCATTTTTGATCAGCTTTAATAAAGAATATATCCTAAACCTATCCATTCCCCAATACTTAGATGAGAGCTGATCTTTATGCCCTCCTGTTTTTATCACAAGCTCTTTATCCAGAAGATATACAGGATACCTGCAAGAGATCCTAAGCCACATATCATAGTCCTCACACACTGGAAGCTCTTCGTCAAAAAGCCCTATCTCATCAAATAAGCTCTTTTTTAAGATAACTGCTGAAGGACTTACCAGACAGAGTCTTAAAGATGGAATAAATATATCTCCGGAAGGCTTAAGATGTTTTTTCTTTGGATTTACTCTTTTGCCTTTTCTTATCCATATCTCTTGAGTTTGACAGATAAGTGCATCTGGATTTTTTTCAAAAAACTCTATTTGTGCTGAAAGCTTCTTAGGAAGCCAGTAATCATCTGAATCCAGAAAGGCAATAAAGCAATATCTGGAATTTTTTATGCCAGTATTTCTTGCAGAAGAAACCCCTCTGTTTTTAGCATGAGATATGACCTTTATCTTGTCCCCAAATACAAAAAGCTTCTCCTTAGTATCATCAGCAGAGCCATCATCCACAACTATTATCTCATATTCCTTAAATTCCTGATAAAGCACAGAAGAAACAGCCCTGCATATGCACCATGCCCTGTTATAGGTGGGAATTATAATGCTCACTCCCATCTATTTTTTATTTTTTGCTTGTGCTTTGTATGAAAAGATCCCAGAGTCTATTGGTCTCTGTGATAAATTCTTCTTTGCTGCAAAAGGGGAAAGATACCTTTTCTGCTGTCTCAGGACTTACATTTCCATACTTTACCAGTTCTTCTCCTGCCTTTTCTGCCGCCTTAAGTACAACATCTATTTCTGAGGCATATTTTTCTTTCAGTCTCATGAAATGAGCACCTGGCCTAAGCAAATGCCCTTTATATTCCATATAGAGATTTAAACATCCCCTTTTTAAGGACTCTATCATCGGCTCAAAATTATCCATTTCCAGAAATCCAGATGAGCTTATTACAAAAAGGGCTGGCATCTTTTTTTCTCCCATCTTATGTCTGCAATGACCATTTACCAAAGTGAAGTGAGCCCTTAAAACAGGAATAAGTCTGTCTATAAAGGTCTTTGTCTGAGCACTCACACCGTCTATATAAACAGGGGTGGAAAGCAAAAGCACATCTGCTTCTAAGACCTTATGGAGAATCTCTCTCATATCATCTTTTTGAATACATCTTCCAGGTGTCTTTATCCAACACATAAAACACCCAAGACAGTATCCAATCTTTTTATCTTGCAGGAATATCTCATCTATTATCTCAGCCCCTTGTTTTTTTGCACCTCTTAGAAAGGCCTTTACAATAGTATAAGTATTTCCCTTTTCTTTGTGAGGACTACCATTTACTGATAACAGTTTCATGTTATAAATCTCCCTTTACTTTAACTTTTTTCCACAAAAAGGACAGAATTTATATTCTGGAAATACCTCTTTTTTACAATAAGGACAAAGAGGAATAACTGTTTCTTCTTTTTCATATGTGCCTTCTTTCTGAATTATAGGACCACATGAAGGACATTCTAAATACGGCTCTCCTTTTTTTACTCTAAACAGCGGAATAAAAAATATACTCAAATAGTGATCTGTTCTTTTCAGTACAGCCTTATTAAGCCCGCATACAGGGCAAATCCTGGGATTACTATCTATTGTAACGGTCTT
>JAMOPX010000233.1 GCA_027064285.1 Desulfobacterales bacterium
ACCTCTTTTATTGAACCACTCAAGATCTTATCTATCGCTTCCAAAAGAAGATCTGCACCAAGTCGGGCAAGTCTGTCATGGAGACTTCCAGCAGTTTCATCTGGAAGAATTGATACCTCTTTTTGAAAAAGTATTGGGCCAGCATCCATCTTCTCAGTCATCTTTATTATAGTGACACCTGTTACAGGTTCGTCATTCATAATGGTCCACTGAATCGGTGCTGCTCCTCTATACTTCGGCAAAAGAGATGGATGCACATTTATAGCTCCAAACTTGGGAATTTCCAATATGCTTTTTGGAAGGATCTGACCGTAAGCAACCACGACAATAAGTTCAGGTTCCTTTTGGACGAGTATATTTAAGAATTCTTTTTCAGAAAGGCGTTCTGGTTGAACAACAGGAATTTCATATCTTAAAGCCACTTCCTTTACAGGAGGAGGCTTTAACTTTCTTCCCCTGCCTTTTGGTCTATCTGGCTGGGTAACCACGCATACCACC
The DNA here is from genome assembly GCA_027064285.1 of Desulfobacterales bacterium. GTDB lineage: Bacteria > Desulfobacterota > DSM-4660 > Desulfatiglandales > JALVZP01 > JALVZP01. The sequence goes on from JAMOPX010000233.1 coordinate 499, forward strand.
TCATACCCATCTTGCACAAGTTTTTCCAAAGAAGGCACAGCAAATTCTGGAGTTCCCATAAAGACTATGCGCACTCTACTGCTGGGCATTAGCCTTTCTCTTCATTTCCCTGAGCATCTTTTTTATCTTTCTTTTAAAGATAGCTCTTTTAAGACTGCTTATATGGTCTATGAAAAGGATGCCGTTTAAATGATCTATCTCATGCTGAAAACATACCGCCTCTATATCCTTTGCTTCTATCTCAATAGGCTTTCCCTCTCTGTCATATCCCTTTACCCCTACCTTCTTTTTCCTTGTCACCTTTGCTGAAAAACCAGGGATACTCAGACAAGCCTCTTCATAGCTAATTGAGCCATCACTCCATACAATCTCGGGATTAATCACTACAAAAGGACTTCCTTCTTTTTCTTTTGTCCTTTTAAAATCAAATATAACCACCCTTTTTTTTGCGCCTATCTGATTTGCAGCAAGTCCAATACCATTAGGAGTTCTATACATAGCAGAAAACATCTGATCTATGATCTTTTGTATCTCTGCATCTATGTCTTTAACAGGTTCAGCAATCTGTCTAAGAACTGGATCAGGATATATGCGTATTTCTGTCTTTTCCATCTTTGTCTCACCTCTTTTGAAAGATACTTTATTTTTAGCTTATAATAGCTTATTATTCAAGGAGTCAATGAGCATGTCCGAAAAACCCTTTCGAACATGCTTGATAAAGGGATTTAAAAGATTTAAAAAACTTTGAATTACATCTTTTTGAGGCTGTTCGAAACAGTTTTCGAATAGTCTCAGGAATCAATAGAGTGCAGGGAGGGTCGCTCTTATGGCATTGATAGTGCAAAAGTATGGTGGTACATCTGTTGGAAGCATAGACAGAATAAAATCTGTAGCTAAGAGAGTAATAGATACCTATAAACAGGGGAACCAGATGGTTGTAGTTCTATCTGCTATGGCGGGTCAAACAGACGGCCTTATTGAACTTGCAAAAAAGGTGACTCAAGATCCTGATCCAAGGGAACTGGATGTGTTGCTTTCAACCGGAGAACAGGTAAGTGTAGCACTTTTTGCAATGGCAATAAAAAGTATGGGATATGATGCAAGATCTCTGCTCGGATTTCAAGTAGGAATACATACTGACAAACTTTATGGAAAGGCAAGGATACACCAGATAGATACTAAGCGCATAAAAGAAGAGCTTGAAAAAGGACGGATTGTTGCAGTGGCTGGTTTTCAGGGATTAGACGAAGATGGAAACATAACAACTTTGGGCAGGGGAGGATCTGATACCACTGCAGTGGCTCTTGCTGCCGCATTAAATGCGGATATATGTGAAATATATACAGATGTGGACGGAATATATACCACGGATCCAAACATATGTCCTGAAGCAAGGAAGCTGGACGTGATCTCTTATGATGAGATGCTCGAAATGGCAAGTCTGGGCGCAAAGGTACTGGAAATAAGGGCTGTAGAATTTGCAAAAAAGTTTAATGTAAAATTGCATGTTAGATCAAGCTTTAAAGAAGAAGGAGGGACAATGGTGGTGCCAGAGACAAAGGATATGGAAAAAGTGGTAGTTTCAGGGGTAACATACAATAAAAATGAAGCAAGGGTTACTATAAAAAGAGTGCCTGATAAACCAGGTATTGCTGCCAAGATATTCAAACCTCTGTTTGATGCGGGTATTGTGGTAGATATGATAATCCAGAACACAAGTGAAGATGGATATACAGATATGACCTTCACGGTGCCAAAACCTGATTTCAAAAAGTCCATTCAATTAGTAGAAAAAGTGGCAAAAGAGATAGGTGCTGAAAAGGTGCTTGGAGATGAAAACATTGCAAAGGTATCTATCGTTGGTGTAGGAATGAGAACTCATGCTGGTGTTGCCCAAAAGATGTTTGAAACACTGGCACAGGAGGGAATAAATATTCTTATGATCAGCACATCTGAAATAAAGATCTCCTGTGTTGTAGAAGAAAAATATACTGAACTGGCTGTAAGGGTATTACATAGGGCCTTTGGGCTTGATAAGAATCAATAAACTAACAAATGCTTGTGCTCGGTATAGATACCTCATGTGATGATACTTCTGCTTCTGTGGTAAGGGATGGAAGGTATGCCTTGTCCAATGTGGTTCATTCCCAAATAGAACTGCACCATCCCTATGGTGGAGTAGTGCCTGAGCTTGCCTCAAGAGCACATCTTAGAAATATAACCCCCGTAGTAAATGAAGCGCTTTTAAGAGCAGGAGTAACCCTTGAAGATCTGGATGGAATAGCTGTAACAATTGGGCCTGGGCTTATAGGATCATTGCTTGTGGGACTCTGTTATGCAAAAGCCATTTCTTATGTAAAGAATATCCCTTTTGTAGGGATAAACCACTTGGAAGGTCACATACTCTCCATATTCTTGGAAGAAAAAGTTCCTGATTTTCCATTTATAGCCCTTACAGTATCAGGGGGACATACATGTCTTTATGCTATTTATGACTTTGGAAAATACAAACTTCTGGGAAAAACATTGGATGATGCGGCAGGAGAAGCATTTGATAAGGTGGCAAAGGTGCTTGGACTCGGTTACCCAGGTGGAATGGAGATAGAGAAGAGTGCAAAACAGGGCAATCCTGAAAAGATAAAATTTCCTAGGTCATATCTTTCAAAAGACTCACTCGACTTTAGTTTCAGTGGCATAAAAACTGCTATTGCACTTTTTTTTAAAAAATGGCAAAAGGATAGCTCTTTACAAAAAGAGATTTGTATATCTGACATATCTGCTTCTTTTCAAGAGGCAGTAGTGGATGTGCTTGTAGAAAAGATAAGAAGAGCTATAAAAAAAACAAAAATAAGAAATGTTGTGGTAGCAGGTGGAGTTGCCTGCAATACCAGACTTAGACATAAACTTTTGAAAAAGTTTAAAGGGATAGATGTCTATTTTCCAAGTCCGGAATTCTGCACTGACAATGGGGCCATGATAGCTGTGGCCGGATATCATCGGCTCAAAAAGGGAGAAAGAGCTGATCTATACACAGATGCAAGGAGTAGGTATCCCATCTCTGATATAAAATGAGACCTAAAAAGGCATTGGGCCAGCATTTTCTCGTAGATAAAAATATCATAAATAAGATAATCAAAAATGCCTGTCTCAAAGAAGACGATCTAATAATAGAAATCGGAGCAGGACATGGAGAGCTTACACTTCCTCTATCTGAACACGTAAGGCATGTTTTTGCCATAGAGAAGGATGCAGGCCTGTGTTACAAGCTGAAGAAGAGCATAAAAGATAAAAAGATAACAAACATAACTGTTATAAAAGAAGACATACTGAAGTTGGATTTAAAGGAGATAGGAGATTTTTCTAAAGAAAAACCTGTTGTCATGGGCAACATCCCTTATAATATATCCTCTCTCATACTCAAAAAGCTTGTAGAATCCAAGGAATTGATAAGCAGAGCAGTGCTCATGTTCCAATGGGAATACGCAAAAAGACTCACAGCCTCGCCAGGGACAAAAGAATACGGAGCACTTACACTCCTTATATCATACCATGCAACTGTTAAGAATCTTTTCCAGATCTCCAGAAATGTATTTTATCCAAAACCCTCGGTAGATTCCATGTTGGTTGAGATTAGATTTGACAGACCACATCCTGGAATAGAAGAGCATCTGTTCAGATATGTAGTAAATGCTACATTCTCCCATAGAAGAAAGAATATACTAAATTCTTTATTTGCCTACATTCGGGGTATTGGAATAAGCAAAGAACAACTGAAAAAGCTTTTATCTGAAGCAGACATAACACCAAACCTGAGAGCAGAAATGCTTGAGATGGATGATTTTTTAAGACTGAGCGCAAAACTTAAGAAATATCTGCCGAAAAATTTAATACATACTCAGCAAACTGAACAGGTGTAATAGTACTCTGTTACACCTCAGACCTTAAAAAACTTACTTTCTGACCTTACACAAAAGTTTTTATCTTACGAAGAAGGGATAACAGCGAATGCGGTATTGGGGCAAGAGGGTTTTTCGTCTGCTCCAAGTCTCTCGGGCTGGTCTCTTCTGTGACTTATCTGCGGGGGATATCTGCCCCCCTCCGCATTCCCGTCACTCCACTGTTAATCAAATATGCTTACCAATGATGGGCTTGGATGTCTGGTAAGGCCTTATGCTTGTTTTGGAGAGACTTGAGTGACGGGCTGCGGTTTCCCCCACAGATAAGCCACGAAGAGACAGCGCCCTTCCGACAGTCGCATCCGAAAAAACCTCTTGTCCCTCTTCCACTTCCGATCTTACAAAAATCCACGTCAGAAAGCCCATAAGCTTCAGCTATGGGATTTCTGGCGTATCATTCATTATTATAAGCAGCATGTTCGAAAAATTTTTTAAACAGGCTTATATACTCATCTGTAATCACAAAATTCTATGGAATACTGCTAAAGCAAAAACTGGACAGGGAAGATGAAACCTTAACCGATAAAAAATCCAAGATAAGCAAAGATTAAGAGATTG